>DASUQJ010000022.1:0-3100 GCA_036280615.1 Nitrososphaeraceae archaeon | reverse complement strand
TTTAGTTTAATATCATCCGAATTTCTTATTGATGTTGACTTTGCGGCTTTTGTCGTCACTATTACCTATCCTATTTTAGATTTGATGTTAATTATCCCATCTGCCATAATACTTGTAAGTTTACGCAGAGATTACGAGCACACTATCCCTTGGTTGCTTTCTTCTCTGTCGTTATTGGTCAATGCAATAGCTGATGATGGATATGTAAATGACTTTGTAAACGGAAACTCACAAGATCTTTGGATATGGGATCTATTTTATGTTACAGACTTTATTATTATGGCAGGTGCATTATTTTGGTACAATAAATTCCATATTTCAAATGAAATACGTAAGGTAAGAATTAATCAGTAAGAATTAGAGATCAGATCATTCCAAAGCTAGCATACCTTATTGTACTTGAATTTTGAGTTTCACGAACCATGAAGAGTAAAGTTGCATCACAGTTTGTACACCAATTAGGAAAGCAGCAGACCCGTGTGAGACAGAGAATTTACAATATCGTTACTACATGGGCATTTACTACTTGGCAAGAGATTTGAAAGGGAAGACCCCTATATCCTTATAATTATGTTTATTGATCCACTTCCATGCTTTTGTCGTCTAACAAAAATAAAAGAAAGAGCTCAGTAACAATCGCGATCATTATTATATCTTTATCATTATTGCCATTAAATGATGACCTTAGTTCAATATTGTTACTATTCTCTGCAGAACCAGTTTTTGCTCATTATCCGCACAAGGAAATATTGGTATAGATAACGAAGCTAGTACGACGACATCATCATCAATAACTGCATACCAAGCTCCCAACTTTGAGGATTTTAATGGAGGCAGAGTTAATGATGATCGTCAAGACAATCTCATCGTGGCAACCGGAAGTTCGTTAGATTTTGAAGATGAGTCTGTTACTTATGGAGAGGATCAAATATCGTCTATACCTTTTTCTTCTTCTTCCTCCTCCTCAACAATGGATTTTGATTTATTTCTGGATAGTTTTGCTAACAGTATATTTAATGGAACATCTACTTTTGGCGGAGTAGGAACAAGTATAGTAAATGGTATAGAAGTTAGTGGTATTACTATAAATAAAAGCCAAAATCGATTATCCGTTATTCTTAGCAACACTGCAACAGAAGTAGGAATCGATAATAATATTACAGGTACAGAAACAACAACAACAGCCAGTACATCACCGACCACTGCAGCTTCTAATTCAGTCTCCATAATAGCTATGAGAATTCCAATAAACATAGCAGATATTCTTTCGATGGCTGCTGCTTCTTCTTCAAATGATAACGTACTGGTTAATGCTACAGGAGATATTGGCGAAAATCAAGATGACGTCTTCTCCTCAGATAGTTTTAGTCCATTTTCATTCTTGAGTAATTTGCAGATTGGAAGTAGTATCTTAATTGATGTTGATTGGTCAGAACCCCAAATGGTGACAATGGATTTAGTTGGTGGCAGCGGCAGCCGTGGAACCAGTCAGGAACAAGAAGAACAACCACAGCTTAATTCAGACAATATAACAACAGCAGATATCGTACTTGTTTCAGTTATTCCTTATACTGGATTAGTGAATAATAACACTATGAGCAGCGCTACTAGGTGAAATTGACAAATATAGTTACCATCACTACCATATATTTCAGAAATCGGGACAACGCTTTGAGTATATACTGCAGTGTGCAGCAAATGCGACGAGGTATCAGAGTCTGATTCAGATTATTTATTACACCATAATGAAAGGCATGATGACCTAGGTCCGGAATCAGACAGTTTCAAAGCTAATATAATCAGCTGCGAAGCCAAAGTAAACCTTAACTAAATTGGATTGCTTATCATAGATGAATAATGAATAAGGCACTCGTGTTTGCTGGAATTGCAGTAGTAGCCATATCAAAAGTTATTGTTCTAAAGTCGATACTAGTCGACTCGTCAGCATACCAAATATGTATGTCAAATGGGCATGCAAGCTTGGCCCAGTCATGTGGAACGGACCCATTTGTCTATTTCATTCTTGGCTGGTTTGTTACAGTCGGCGGCTTTACCTTGCTAGCATTTGGACTCAAAATGCCGGCTACTAGAAGCATCTCGAGATAATTTTCTCGTTGCCGCAAAAGAGGTTGGGATGAAGCAGCGCTAGCAAGATATTTAACAATTGAAGATATCTAAAAGTCAATTAGAGAGCTGCCGGAGAGCATGACAGGCGCATCTTACGATGATGAAGATAATGATTTTGAGACAATTCTCGATGGCACCAGCCTGCATGGGTGGAAAATGTGCGGACAGGGCAAATTTGTACTTGGTAACAAGATGATAACATCTGAAGGTGGGATGGGACTATTATGGTATACAAAGAAAAAGTTTCGAAACTTTATCTTGACAGTAGATTGGAAAACAAGCGTAAGGGAAGACAATTCAGGCGTCTTTGTTCGCTTTGCCGACCCCGATGATGACCCATGGATTGCAGTCAATACTGGTTACGAGATACAGATAAACGATGCAGAACCTCAGGATGGAAATGCCACTCATAGAACTGGAGCTGTATACGATTTCGCACCATCTTCAATGCTTACATCAAAAGAACCCGGTGAATGGAACACCTTTGAAATTCATGCAATCGGCCAAAACTATGTTGTCCTTCTCAATAACAAAAGAGTGACAGAGTTTACAGGCAACCATCAGTTGGAGGGATATATCGGCTTGCAAAATCATGACGCCAAGTCTAGAGTATACTTTGGAAAAATCGCAATCAGGGAGTTGTAAAAAAAAGGATATTAGCAAAGTGCTATGCCAAGATAAATTTGCCTTTGAACAACACTACTTACAATATTAGCATGTCGTGTTTTTGAAGATGATTCTACCTCAAATTGTGAGAGTATTTGATGGGTCTGATACATGGACTTTTTATATGAAATTGTTTATATCCTCTATCTTGTAAGTAGCTTGAGGATTGCCTGAACAAGTTAGCCGAACCTTCTACTCTGATAAAGATGTTGACGTTGATATTTCTGAAATAAATGACGGCATATACAGAATATCTGGACTAATCCCAAGATATCAAATTACCTTTAACCAGTTTTTAATCGATGAT
>DASUQJ010000021.1:0-30926 GCA_036280615.1 Nitrososphaeraceae archaeon | reverse complement strand
ATAGATTTTGGTGGAAAAGTAGTATAACACGTTACTCATAAAATAGCATGAGTACTAAAGGAAAAAGTAGGAGTACTAAAGGAAAAAGTAGGAGTACTAAAGGAAAAAGTATCAAACCAACGGAAAGCGAAGCTCAACACTCGGGTATAAAAGCAGGTGGTGAACTAGGAGTAGAAAAGAGCGGCCGTACGTTGGGTAAATTAAAGGCAGGTGCTGAAGTAGGAGTCAAAGACGATGATAAAGGGTCAGGTAACATACAGGCAGGTGCTAACCTGGGGTTAGAAACTGACGCTTTAGATGATGTAAAGCAAGCAGCCGACGATACCCTTGATAATATAAAGTCGGGATTTAAGGCGTGCTAGAAAAAAACTTTCGCATCTGTACGACGAGTAGAGAGATTCGAGTATTTATTATATCTGGCCAGGTAATTCTTGGATCCTATCCTATCTCTAATATGATTTAAAGTCTCAATATTTTAAATTAAACCATTAGCGTTCCAAAATTAGAACCGTGATTTGACCTCATGAGCTAGTTACTCAAAAAAGATTATTCTAAATTCTCAAGGATCCTTATTTTCAATTTAATCAATTTAGTATCAAGATTTAAAATCAGGTGAGAATTATGGTAACAAATTAAAATAAATACATGAAATTCTTTAGAAGAGCATAACTATTTACATAATATGATGATCTTATGTTAATCGGTCCCATTATATGAAACATTTTTGTAAGGATATCTAGTTCTTATAATATCATACTCTACTGAGAGCAATTGTTACCTCTTTTCTTAATCATCATAAAAATAACCTTCTTCGTCAAAAATAGATTTTGCAAGAGAGAAAATTCTATCGTCGTAGGTGCTCGTATTTTCATTCTCTAATTTTTCGTTTCGTAGAATTTCTAAAAGAGATATCGATATGCTTTCGCCACTTTTTCCGGTCAACTTTGAATTTATTTGTTTTTTTACCTTGTCAGACAGTGCTGGTTCTGATTGAAAATTCTTGATGCTTTCATGAAAGATTTCTCTTTCTATGTCAAATTTGTTGTCACTATGTACAGCGATGACCTTTGTCTCATCAGTGGACAAATTGTTAGTGTTGATAAACGACATTAAAGCACCTCTATTTGATATGTCCAAGCTAAATTTTCCAAAATCAATATTTGAACGCTTTCCAAGTAATTTGCCTTTTACTTTTATTAGAACTATCTTATTCGTAACTTCAAGACCGGATATATTTTTTGTTATTTCATCTTCTAATGTTTCTGAGTTCCACTTTGAGGAAACTATTTCATTATAGAGTATATCTACTAAATTTATCTCAATAAACCTACAGTCTAAAATCTTCTTATCGAACGAAATAATGTAGAATCCACGTTTTTCTCCTTTTGCAGTTTCCTCTAGATCCTGAAAACTAGAACCAAAAAGAGGTCCAGGATAAACTATCACACTCCCATTAATTTTCTTTTCAACCTTCTTATGAATATGTCCACCACCATAATAATCAAATCCCTTTGGAACAAGAGAGATAGGTAGCGAATCCCTAAAGTTCATATCTGAGGGAAGAATTTCTTGAATCCCCTTATGCAGTAGAAAAATCTTGAATCCATCTTCCATTTCTAAATTTTTCTTGTCAAGCTTTTCATACATCTCCCTATCCAGACCAACCTTTCTTCCGGAAATACCAGTTATTTTTGCTCCCGTCTTCTTGTCAACAAAGAATTTTAGTATTACTGAATCGGTAGTGCTTTGAAAATCGGTAGGTTTGATAAACAGTTCTGCAGAGTGCAAAATATCTATCATGGAAATATTGGCCGTGTTAAAGTCATGTGAACCATATATCATGTATACGGCAATTCCTGAGTCTCTTGCCTGTTTTAATATCTCAACAGCTCTCTTTACTGGTGCAAGTTGAGGAATATTTACATCGAAAAAATCTCCGGTAATCAAAATGAAATCAACTTGTTCTTTTATAGAGATTGATATAGATTTCTCAAATGCTTGCAAATTCAATTCTCTGAGCTTAGGATTTCTCCAGGATCCTAAATGGCAATCAGTTATATGAGCAAATTTGTACAATTGTATCTATTCGGTCCCAATTGTATTTTAATATTGACTGTTTACACAAATTATCATTCTAGATATTATTGGATTTTATATACTTATTTTGCAGCGAAAATTGGGAATGGTTAGTTGACTTTGGTTAGCATGAATGCTTCATGCAAGGATCTTACTGCTTTTTCACAGTCGACATTATTCACAACAAAAGCTAAATTAAGCTCAGAGGACCCCTGGGCAATCATGATCACATTTATGCTATTTTTTGAGACCGATGAGAAAACTTTAGCTGCAATTCCTTTAATCCCTCTCATACCGGAACCTACTACTGCTACCACTGCTACATCTTCGTTGACTCTAACATTTTTTATAACTTTGTCGAGTAGCGTCAGATCCAACGTAGTTATGGCAGTGTCTAAATCATCCTTTTTTACTACCATTGAGATACTGGATTCGGAAGGGCTCTGAGAGATCATCATTATATTCACACTTTTTCTTGCTAAGGCATCAAAAATTTTTGCTGCAGTTCCAGGTGCGCCGACCATTCCGCCCCCACTAACATCAATCAGTGCAGTATTGCGGATAGCGATTATTGATTTGACGATCTTTTGGGAAGATTTACTTGGATTTTTTGAGATTATTGTTCCTTCACTTAATAAATTAAATGCGTTCCTTATTCGAATCGGAATTTTTGTATCCATAACTGGCTCAAGTGCTCTGGGATGCATATACTTCGCACCAAATAGAGATAATTCGATCGCCTCTGCAAATGATACTTCTTTGAGAACTTTAGCTTCTTTTACAATTTGTGGATCAGCAGTCATAAGACCATTTACGTCCGTCCATAGCCAAACTTCATCAGCCTCAATGCATACTGCAATAATTGTCGCAGTGTAATCTGAGCCACTTCTTCCTAAAGTAGTAATATTTCCATTTTGATCTGCACCGATAAAGCCGGTAATAACGGGAATCTTATTTTCTTTTAGTAGTGGATCAATGTGATACTTTACTCGTATTTTAGTGGTGTCTATAAGTGGTCGGGCCTGACCAAATTTTGAATCAGTTAATATCCCAGCTTCCTTGCCAGTCAAGTATACGGAATCAAGACCCTTGTCTAATAGACAATATGAAACTATTGGAGTCAAAAGTCGTTCTCCAAAAGAAAGTAAGTAGTCCATTGCTTTTTCAGTCACCTCTGTCAGAAATACAATGCCATTCAAAATATTCTCCATTTCCTCTAGAAGTACCTCTACTACTTGAAGGGCTTTGGCTTTGTAGTTCTTATTTCTGATACAGTTTTTTATAATATCCACATGTATTGCTCTGGTCTTGTTGATAAAATCCCGAATCTTTTTTTTATCATGTTTTAAAATGTATCCCGATACGTTCAAGATCTCATCTGTCATGCCTGTTACTGCAGAAAAAACTCCAATTATTTCGTTACCTTTATCGTGATATGACTTGATCAAATTAGCAATATGGACAATTTTTTTTCCCGAATCTACGGCAGTGCCCCCAAACTTCATTACCAGGCGCATTTATGACAAGCTATAATGATAATACGGATTAATACATGTATTGTTACCTTTTTGAGAGCATTTGAGAAAGTAATTAAAACAGAGTGATTTTTATTTGGTTGCATCTGATATTTCTGTATGCCTAACTTTTCACACGAGGAAGGATTACTGCTGATACAACATTGTATATACAAATATGATTCAGAAGAAATGTTGAAAGAAAAACTAAAGGGTTATTTTTCTACCAAAGAAATTGAGTCTGCAATTGATACACTAATTGCTACACAAAAGATTCGCAGAATTGGACAAGATGTACTTCAGAATAATGAGAGCCATACTGGTATGATACCTGAAATACCAGAAAATTTACGCTCGATAATCAATAACTTGTAATTAGTAAAGTACCACCCAGAAATTTAAAAAACAGAAATTTAAAAAAGAACGAAATAAACAAAAATATGACTCGTCGCAATTGCGACAGGAATTCAATTATTTCCTGTGAGTCCACCGAAAATGTTCTTTAAGGCGTCCAGAACTGGATTGCCGGTTTGATTGCTTGCTGTTGCAGTTGCATTAGCCGTTTCATTTGCAGCAGTACTTACAGCATTTTGTGCTTGATCCACTGCTGTTGCAGTTGCATTAGCCGTTTCATTTGCAGCAGTACTTACAGCATTTTGTGCTTGATCCACTGCTGTTGCAGTTGCATTAGTTGCATTGGCTGAAGCGTTTGAAGCCGCATTAATTAGTTCATTTGCCTCCTCATTCACACCCAATCCTGTTTCGTTAGTTGAAGCGTTTGACATAGTGTCAGATACATTGCGGCTCACATTAGTCAAAAGATCCATCGTTTTGTTCATTGCTGTCTGTGTGGCATTCGATCCAGCATCTGAGGCCAAACTGAGTACGTTATCTGCCCGACTCATCAGTTCACCTGTTGCATTAGCTGTAGCGTTTGCAGCTGTATCCAGAATGTCTTGTGCTTCACCCATAGCTGTTCCTGTTGCATTAGCTGTAGCGTTTGCAGCTGTACCGAGAATGTCTTGTGCTTCATCCATAGCTGTTCCTGTTGCATTAGTTGTAGCATTTGAGAGTGTGCTCATTGCTTCGCCTGTTGCATTAGCGGTAGCGTTCATTGCTTCGCCTGTTGCATTAGCTGTAGCGTTCATTGCTTCGCCTGTCGCATTTGCTGTAGTGTTCATTGCTTCGCCTGTTGCATTAGCTGTGTCTGATGGAATTGTGGGAATTGATTGGACAGTCTGATTATTTGCGCTCAAATTTGAAATCACATCGCCGGCAGTGGCATTGCTGCCATTGCCGCCAGCAGTAACATTGCCGGCAATTTCACCTAATGGAAAAGCTACTGTCTGTACTCGGAATATAATTTTTCCATCATTTATCGCCTTCACGAAATCTGCGAGAGTCTTCCCTTGTAGAGGTCCTATCAATTCAGATCCCGTAAAATTACCACTCAAGCTGCCTGAACCTGGCCCGAGACCACTTTGAGAGGCTGTTCTAATTATCACAACATCAGGAGCTCTACCGGTTCCTGTATCTTGAGAAATAGCTATGTCAGTAACGTTATTTAATCCAGTGGCGTCAATGTTATACTGTACGGCCTGCCCATTGTCTTTAAGTTCTAATGAAACCGTTCCTGATGCATTTGAACCTGATCTAGGCTGAAGATCAGCACTAAATTTACCTTCGATCTGTGCGGTGCTCGATTGAATAATCGAAATTGCTGACACTAACAATAATGTTGAAATCACTATTGACAAATATCCTTTACCAATCATAACTTTTTAAAAGAAATACTGTCTTTTAATGGTTTGCAGAAATTCAAATTAGTCGAACTCACAAATGAAAATATTTATCTTATTTACAGAATTATTAATAAAATACACATCAAAAACAAATTAGCTTTGATTATCGATACAATCGTATAATTTTGTTTAGATTTAGTTATTACTCGATAGTATAGTTTTGGCAAGATCAAAAACACTTATCCACATTGGCCATGTTAACTTTTGTGTATTAGTATTTTGGCGACTAGGATGATATGATACTATCAAATGCTTGTCATTTATTCTATACTTGGCCAAATGATAGAATTGAAGTTTCTTTAAATCATTGATCTTACAATAGGTGTGGAATGCAATGTGTCCCAATGTTATCACAACTTTAACTTTTTTCAATACTTCAAGTTCCTTGACAAGATAGTTTGAACAATTTACTAATTCTGAGTTGAGCGGTTTATTTGAAGGAGGTGCGCATCTTAAACACGAAGTAATGAAAACATTCTTCAGAATCAAACCATCTTTCGCAGATATGCTAGAAGGGTTATTTGAAAAACCGATTTCATATAGTGCTTTCATTAGCCATTGACCAGAATGATCTCCGGTAAACAATCTACCGGTTCTATTTGCACCATGTGCAGCTGGTGCTAGGCCAATAATCAGTAGTTTCGCATCAGTATCTCCAAAACCAGTAACTGGTTTTGCCCAGTACTCCTCATTTGAATATCGTCTAACTTTATTCTTACCAACCAGCCGGGTATAACTCACTAACCGCTTACAGCGCGCACAATCGATTATTTCCCTGTTTATACTATTTATAGTAACCAAACAATTCAACTAACGGTATTGATATTACCAGATTACTAGTGGTAGCTAAATGAGTCCTTGATATTAGACTATTCTGGTACTGAATCTGAGACCAATTTTCCATTTTCTATTTTGATAAACAAAAATCGATTATCTTTGAAAATTAATGTGAGCTCATCTTTTTGTTCTTCTACATCCAACAATTCTTGTCCTTTGATACCATCAAACTTTGCCATTAGTCATTGTTCACATTCGACTATATTTATAGTAAGATGAAAATGGTCTGGGAATTAAGACTTCATAATTTATTGACTTTAACAATTTCAGTCTGTCCGTGCAATTCTAAAGGCTCTGAATATAGATGTCTCCCCCATGAGACAATGATATCTATTTGAATCTGATTCTCTCCCTTTTTCAAATCATTGCTTTCAAGTTCTATAGTTTTAGTCACGTCAAATAATAGTGATTTTGCCTCCTCAACTGTCAGTGGATAATAGGGAGTTTCATCTTTTATTACGGATATCCAGATTCTATATGATAATTTAGGATTTCTTGTCCAGAATAATACGGCTTTTCTTACGAATTTGATCTTATCAATGAACTTTCTACCTATCCTCACATCTAGCAAGATATTAAGTCTAAATGTGTTATCATGTTTATCATATGCCCTTTCCCAATTTTTTTGAGAAAAAATTTCTCTTATCAAGCCGTCTATATTAAAACCTAGGCTCAAAGTTAAAATCTCATTAGATCTAACGCTCTCGTGAGACGTAGCAAGTTTTATATTTGAAATAGAGCTTCTCTGCAATAAGCTTCGCAGATGGTATAATTTATATCTTCAATAAGTAGTTGTCTGTATCATGCAGGCGGAGTTGGAAAATTATAAATCAAATGAAATCAATTTGAATGTCAGCGAAGATATTTCCATTTTATACATTGTACAGCACGAACTTTTGAATCAAAAGGAGGTAGAATTTGCGGGTGTTGTACTGAAGCACCAGTTAAAGGAGGACTTTAGTTTCAAAATTGTAACAAAGAAATCTAAGCCGCTTGACATTTTACACAAGGCATTACAATCCTCATCGGATAATGCTCTAAAAGTTAAAGAAATGATCGAATCGGCAGTAAACAAAGAAAAGAGCGCTGATTCTACTTGAAATTTTGTCCAGACTGTGAAAGCAGAATGAAGCCAAGAATTGAGGAGAATATTTTGATTTGTCCAAAATGTGGTTTCACAGAGGCCAAGAATGAAATCAAATCAGTTCCTTTGATAGACCAAAGTGGCGGGAGTCTTAAGATAGTCGAATCAGAAAAAGGTCCTAGTGCCCTACCAACCACAAATATTGATTGTCCCAAATGTGGAAACAATCTAGCATTCTGGTGGATGTTACAGACAAGATCTGCCGACGAAGCTACAACCCAATTTTATAGATGTACTCAATGTAGCCACACATGGAGAAATTATGCATGAAAGCTATAATGTTGTGTCCGAGTTAAATTAATAGAAAATATGTAAATTATTACAACATATCAGCAAAATCATATTTATTTTACTAATTTCTCCCATAATTGCTAATGTTTTGTCTTTAGATGATTTTACGAAAAATAGGAATGTTTAAAATCTTTTGAATCTGCCTCTTGATTGATATATTTGGTATTTTTGGCGAAAACAAAATCACCTGACGAATGGAAGGCAGTAACTTCAGCTATATCTACGTTAGTTGATGAGGCAACGTTCGAGGCTACCGTTGAAGGTTTATCGTTTAGGGGCATGGACCCTTCTCATGTAGCATTAATAGATATTAGTTGGCCAAATTCTGCGTTCGACGGTTACGAGTGTGATTCGGCGTTAAAATTCGGTGTCAGGATAGATGAGTTTTCAAAATTGATGAAAAGAGCTGAAAAAAAAGATGCGGTAGAGGTTTCTGTAGAAGAGAACAGCTTGCTTCACATCAAGATTCTAGATGGCTACAAGAGAGAGTATAAAATGCGGTTGATAGAAAGTACAGGAGGATCCACCCCCTTACCCAAATTAAATTTTAATTCAAAGGTAATATTGACTCCAGCTTCGTTTGATAAGATCTTGTCTGATATTGAAGTAGTCTCAGAATACATTTCAATCGAATCAGAAGAAAAGGAAATTACCTTTTCAGGTAAAAGTGATTATGGAGAAGCTGACATTGTTATAGAATCTGGTAGCGAAGGCCTCGAGGAGTTGCAGGTGAAGGAAAAAAGCAAGGCTACATATAGTTTGGACTACCTATCAAAAATAACAAAAGCCATAAGCGCCTCCGGAGGCTCACTGGTCCTCGAATATTCTACAAAAATGCCATTGAGATTAGAATTTAGAGTAGCCAATGTAGGAAGAATTCATTTCTATTTGGCTCCCAGGGTACAGGACTAGTACTGTCAAGAATACATTGTCCAAATTCATAAGAATCTTCCATTAAAGGAGCTAATTTTTAGCAACATGATAGATTCCCACCAATTCAAAATTCTCGATAACAATTAAGAGACACTTCAATAAATATTAATACTATAACTGGACATAAATTTTACCATTTTTTTCTGATACTGGAAACAGTAACAAATTATCAGATCTTGTCCAATTCGGATTTTGATCGTTCCACTTACTCGGAATGTGTAACAATTTTCCATTAATTAGATCATATTCAAAATCATGCATATAGCATATTATTCTTGTTCCTTTTATTTCGCCCTTAGAAAGAGATGCTCCTCTATGAGGACAGGAATTATCGAGAGCAAATAAGCGGTTATTGGATCTGCACACAAGAATATTAGAACCTTGGATTGTTATTATCTTCATTGAATTATTTGGAAGTTCTTCACTATTGCATACCTTATATTCCATTGTTGAATATTACACTCTCCCTATTCTATAAATTCATTTTTAATATTTAATGATAAGTTGGATTTTTTTGTTTACTTAAAAAAGAATGTACAATATCATTATAAAGATCGTTAGCGTCGTAAATACACAATTGAAATACCATAGGATTAGTGAAATCAAGAAAAGCGAATTTCTGGGTAAAGAAATCAGAGTTAGGGGATGGGTTTACAGAGTGCGTAAACAAAAGGATAAAGCATTTATCATAATTAGAGATGATCGTGGGGGAATAATTCAATGTGTTCTGCCTAGTACAAGTGTCCCGGAGATTACGATAGAATCCTCGTTAGAAATTCAAGGGATCTTATTCAAAGATGAAAGAGCAAAGGAGGGTGGATATGAGATTAGAGGCAATGGTGTTAAGATATACAGTATAGCAGATAATGATTTTCCAATTGGAGAATATCAGAGTACTGAACTATTACTTGATTATAGACATCTGACTGTGCGTACAAGAAAGATGATTACAATCGCAAAAATTAGAGCAACAATCCTTGAAAATGTACGTAATTGGTTTGTTGATAATGATTGGATCGAAGTTAACGTTCCTACTTTAGTCAAGAGTGCAGTGGAAGGTGGTTCAACCCTTTTTCCTGTAAAATACTTTAAAGAGGAAGCATTCCTTTCCCAAAGTGCGCAGCTATATTTAGAGGCCTTGATTTTTTCATTAGGTCCGGTTTGGACGATAGGCCCCTCATTTAGGGCTGAAAAATCAAGGACTCTCAGACATCTTGCAGAATATTTGCACCTGGAGGCAGAAGCTCCATGGATATCTCTCAATGATCTTTTTTCGATACAAGAAAAATTACTTATCAGTTTGATAGGACATGTGACAAAAGTTAGGAATCAAGAGCTAGAATTTTTGAAAAGAGAAGTGTTAACTTTGAATCAAATCCAGGAACCATTTGACAAATTGAGCTACAGCCAAGCAATAGAGATTCTTTCTTCAATGGATATCCAGGTTCAAGATGGTGAAGAGATTAGAAAAATAGAGTGGGGGGATGATTTGAATATAGATTCTGAAAAAGCACTTACAAAGAATCGTACCAATCCCGTTTTTGTACATGGATATCCACTCCAGGTTAAACCATTCTACGTAAAGGAGGACCCAGAAACACCGGGAATTTCACTTACCACGGATCTGCTATTGCCAAATGGATTTGGCGAAGTTAGCAGTGGCGGTATGAGAGAAGACAATATAACCTCATTGAAATCTAGGATTGAAAAAGAAGGTTTAAACATGAATTCGTATTCGTGGTACTTGGACCTAAGAAAATATGGATCCGTTCCTCATGGAGGCTTTGGCATAGGTATTGAAAGGCTAGTAAGATGGATAACTAATCTGGAGGACATTAAAGAATGTGTACTCTTTCCAAGAACAATGGCCAGGCTTGATCCTTGACATACTATTATTGGATCTATACGTCACAATTCTTGTGAAAAAGGTAGGAACTCCTAGACTTTGTTAGATTTACAATATATAATGGTCGTCACAGCACTGCATCATCTTTTTATATCTCATTCACATCCTTCTTGTTATGCCAAAGGCATTTGTTCTAATGAATGCTGAATTAGGTAGCGAAGATTCGATTGTAAGCGAGCTGAAGAGTATAGATGGTGTGAAGGAAATTTACCAAGTTTATGGAGTTTATGATATTGTTGCACAAGTTGAATCAGAAACTATGGAGAAAGTCAAAGAGACAATTACATGGAAGCTACGAAAATTGAATGGGGTAAAGTCTACCTTAACTATGATTGTAATGGAATGACAAACAATCTATTTTTTATCCAAATTTCTAGTTCTTATTAATTGTCATTTTCCAGCTTCTCTAGCATTACTCGCTTACTAGAATAATATCGTAGAATTGTAATGTCATTTAGTAGTACAACCAACTCGTATCATACTTTTTCGGATCTACAATATATTGATTTGAAACATGTTACCTAAAACAGTACATTATTGTTGGAGTTATCATGGATATGACACTCATGATGATAATGAAAAATAAACTAGTATGAACAGTGTTACCAAATAGTAAATTAAATAACAAAAAACTTAAGTAATTTGATTAATAAGGAGATTATTAAACTCACAATTTATTAATATATACTTGATACAAAATAGTACAAATATTGACCAGAGATAGAAATCATAACAAGATGGAAGAATTGTTCAAGAGATCAAAAGTAAGATTAGGTGATTCAGTGGTTATCGAAACGAAGAATGCCACGCATGTTGGTATCTTGATTCCAAGGTACGAATACGCCGATGTCAATCATCTAGTTTTGAAATTAAAGAATGGATATAACATTGGTATCAATTTAGAAAAAATTAAAAGTATAAAAAAGATTCCTGAAAAATTGGATGCTTCTTACATGTCTGATACTGATCATAAATACAGGGGTAATTTATCTGACAGGGAAAATGTTCAAGATTCTTCAGATTCTCCAGATCCCCAGCTCCCACATCTATCATTGTTAAGTACAGGGGGTACCATTTCGAGTAAAATTGATTACAGGACAGGAGGAGTAATGGCAGCACTCACAGCAAAAGAACTTAATGATTCAATTCCTGAGCTTAAAAAGATAGCGAATATTGATCCAGAAGTAGTTTTGAGTGAATATAGCGAAAATATCAAACCTGAACACTGGACACTCGTAGCAAGAAAGATTGCTGATAATATATTATCAGGTAAATATGATGGGATTATCATATCACACGGTACAGATACCATGCACTACACTTCTGCAGCACTGAGTTTTGCACTTCAAAATCTACCAGTTCCCATTGTATTAGTTGGGGCCCAGAGATCATCAGACAGACCTTCATCTGATGCATCATTAAATTTGATAGGTGCTTGCACCTTTGCTGCTAGATCTAGATTCTCGGGCGTCTTTGTTGCCATGCATCATTCAATCTCAGATGATGTCATAGCGTGTCATATAGGTACCAGAGTTAGAAAAAATCACACAAGTAGACGAGATGCATTTCACTCAATAGACGTGTTGCCTTTTTCATTAATCAACAAAGATCAAATAGAGATATCTAAACAGTATGCGGACTTGAAATTACAAGTAAGGGATAAAAATCTTGAAAAAATGATTGTAAGACCAAGTTTCGCAGATAAAGTTTCGTTATTAAAATTCTATCCTGGGTTTGATTGTAAAATGATAGATTATTGTGTGGAGAGTGGACATAAAGCAATAATCTTAGAGGGTACTGGCTTAGGTCACATAAATAAGGAGTGCTTTTCTCAAATAAAGAATGCAGTTAGTAAAGGAATCTTTGTATTTATGACCTCCCAATGCATCTGGGGTAGAACTTCGCTCACAGTCTATGATACTGGAAGAGATCTTTTGAATATAGGTGTGATCCCTCTTTCTAACACAACTTCAGAAACTGCATTAGTTAAAGCAATGTGGTGTTTGGGAAACTTTGAAGAAAAAGACGTGATTAAAACAATGACAACTAATATTGCAAATGAGTACACTAATCGAATCATTGCTGATTGATTACAGGCTTGCTCTTGCGTTATACTTATTAAACAACAGGCAGGTAACCTAACACTAGTGGAGACTGAAGCTATAGTATATGAACTAGAAACATCGCCTCCTACCAAAGCAAGTGAAATTTGTCTGTCCACGACCTAAATAGATTGAATAGGTATGCTACGATAATGCTAGTTCATATGTAGGTACAGTTAGATTTTAGAAACTATTAGAAAATAGCCTACATCGTTTGGATAACTACTCAGCTCTAATGACATCTGATATGAGCAAATCAGATAATTCAAATTTATTGGGTGGCTTCCGTAGGTCCAAGTTCATAAATCCTATGTCCACTATATCCACCTATTGGTCTTAAAATACCCTTGGATTCAAGTGAACGCAGAAATGAATTTGCAACTGAAATCTTTACACCCATTGACCTGGCCAATCCTTGGGAAGTAATTGGTTTCATACTTTTAATGGTCTTTAAACCTTGAGGTTCCTCTATCACTATCAAAGATTTTTGTTTTTGTTTAACTGGGCCCTTCTTTTCTCCCTTCTTCGTTTTATCATCTGCAGCTGGAGTATCTTGTGATGTTTTTTCTTGACTCCCTATTGATCTTTTCTTAGCTCCGCCCATAGTAACATCAATGTTAACCCATTTTATAATCCTATGGAAAATGCACGATAAAATTTTGTAATGACACATATTTTCCTTCAATCAAATCTGATTCTTTTGCAAATTTAGTTTGAAATATTTTAAAACACCCGCCCGTAACAAATAATGTTGGATTTTTCCATCATTGTCAATATTTTAGAGCAAATGGAACGAACAACAAGTAGACTAGAACTTACAAATTATTTGGTTAGTCTTTTCAAAAATGCCTCCTCTGATCTCATTGACAAATTAATTTATCTTATTCAGGGAAAAATTAGACCTGATTACGAAGGAATTGAAATGGGAATCGCTGAAAAAACAATAATTCGAATTATATCACAGATTTCAAGTATTTCAAGTGATGAGGTTTATCATAAATATCGGGAAATAGGTGACCTCGGTAGCGTAGCAGAATCAATTTTGAAGAATAAAGTGCAGACCACACTTTTTAATGAAAAGGTTACTATTGAAAGGATTTATTTAATATTTGACAAAATATCCAAAACTTCTGGGAAAGGATCACAGGAAATAAAATTAAGATTGTTAGCGAGTCTTTTTAATGATTCATCTCCTCAAGAGTGTAAATATATTATCAGATTTGCACTCGGAACGCTAAGACTTGGAATCGCTGATAGTACAATAATGGATTCTTTAGCTTTAGCATACACCTCCGATAAAAAAAATAGAAAAGTTTTAGAAAACGCTTATAATGTCTCAAGCGACCTGGGAAGGGTTTCCAAGATATTGGCAAAAGATGGAATAAAAGCTGTTTCTGAAATTAAGATTGAAATATTTATACCAATAAGACCAATGCTTGCAGAAAGAGTTCAAACAAGTAAAGAGGCACTCGAAAAGGTCTCCGGTAAGGGTGCAGTAGAATTTAAGCTCGATGGTGAGAGGATCCAAATACATAAAAAAGACAAGAAGGTGGAGATATTTTCAAGGAGCCTAGAAAACATCACACATTATTATCCGGATGTTGCTGAAGTTTCAAGGACCATTAGTCTGAGAAATTTCATAATTGAGGCTGAAGTAGTGGCAATCAATAAGTTTACAGAAGAATTTCTTCCATTTCAAGAACTCATGCACAGACGTAGGAAGCATGATATAGCTAAGAATGTAGAAAATTATCCTATTTCTGTAAATGTTTTTGATGTCCTGTGGGCTTCAGGTAGAGATAAAACAAAACTTCCTTATGTAAAAAGAAGGGAGTTATTGAAAGATGTTATTACTAATTCAGGGGATCGCAAACTAACGCTCATACACCAGAAGATTGTAACTAGTGTAGAGGAACTCGATAACTTCATGGCTAAATCAATAGAATATGGTTGTGAGGGTTTGGTCGTTAAACAGATCAATAGTCCATATAGAGCAGGGGCAAGAGGTTTCGCATGGACAAAAATCAAAAGAGAATATAGAAGTGAATTAGTCGATAGTTTGGATCTAATAATAATAGGGGGATCTCATGGCAGAGGAAGAAGAGTAGGCAAATATGGTGCTCTGTTACTCGCCATCTTTGATAAACATGAAAATGTTTTCAAAAGTGTATGTAAAGTTGGAAGTGGGTTTACAGATAAAGTCCTTGAAGAATTGTTTAAAGAATTAGGAAAATACAAAATACTAAAGAAACATCCGCGTGTTTACGCAAAACTAGAAATGGATACTTGGTTTGTACCTACAATAGTAATTGAAGTCATAGCATCAGAAATAACTTTAAGTCCTGAGTATGATGCGTGCATGGATTCCATCAGAAAAGGATTTGGGTTGTCTTTAAGATTTCCGAAATTTACCAGAAAAATACGGCTCGATAAAAATCCGCAAGACATAACAGATGAATCTGAACTTATTCAAATGTACAAAAGACAAAGAAATGTAAAATTGTAATCTAGAGTAATCCTATTGTGTGATTTTTCTCCTATACTAGTTGACTGGTTTTGCATTTACAACCAGCTTGAAATTATTCAATATATCTTTGCATCTATTTCTGATAGTCACTTCAGTAACACCAGCAAAATTGGAAACATCTATCTGAAGAAGATTTACTCCTAGCAATACTGATGCAAGGTAAATATATGCAGCGGCTAATCCATTGGGTGCTTTGCCGTCCGAAAAGAAATTATTATTTGTTTTTTGGGCAATTTCGAGCGCTAATCTTTCGATTTTTGTATCTATTTTTGCAATATTAGCAAGCTTTGAAATATAATTATCTATTGCAAACATCGAAGGGGCCGTAGAGGTATGAGAATAGGATGCTGACATGGAATACGATTTTGGATCTGTGAATAAGATCTGATGTTCTGACTCATCTGTCAGTGAAGACGTGTCTGTCCTAATTTTTGATTCGTCTATTTTGTTGATCTCCATTACCATCGATCTGTAATATCTGGAAGCTAGTTTTACGCTTGACTTGTCAAATTCTGAAATACCTGCCGCTTGAACAATTTCTTCTATTGATCTAACAACACCACATCTTTTACAAGCCAAATAAATCGTGGCTGAAGCAATACAAGTAATAGACTTTCCCTTTGCCTTACTATTAGTTTCAAAATTACGGTATATCATTGATGCAGTCTCAGTTATAGTTTTTCTCAAACAGAGAACAGAACATACTTCATTAATCTTTGAAAGGACATTTGATAGTCTCCTTTCTTTTGAAGAATTAACTCTTAATCGGCTATGCCATCTACGAGACCTATTCATGAGTTCAACGTTTTGATAATCTATAATTCGCCCGCTATAATCTCTCGAACTATTTCCTATTTCAGTCCTTAATCCAAAATCATGTAGTGACAAACTAGTCGAGCCACTTGCTCTTGTATTCTTGTTTCTTTCTTCAAAATCAGTTGAATTGTTTTCAGGTCCGTAATAGTCGACTTGTTCCATAACTACGCATCCACACTTGTGACACACATATTCACCCTTACCGTAGTCAAGGATAATTTTTGATTGACATTCCGGACATTGAGAACAATATCCAACATATGTCATTTCATTTTCCTCCTCTTTGTTTTGTTCCTTTTTTTTGACGAAGTATATTCATGATTGAGATTATGTGATTTGTACACTTTTCCGCCAACACTATACTTTGAATTTAGACTTGGAATTACAGATGCGTATGGTGATTTGATTGAGCCTATTAATTCAATAATTTTTCCAACCTTGGCACCTTTATCATCAATTAGTGCCTGACCTATCAAATTGTGATTAGTGTTCTCCTCAATTTTGACTATTAGCCTCCCACTTTTGGCCAAGTGGATGATTTCACCTATTTTTTCCATTATTGGTATTAACACCTATTGCACACTCATTATCATTTTAATCTGTCAATAAAAGTTAGTTTCAAGATAAATAAAATCTATCATCTAGATTCGAATTAGGTCGTTTGAAGCCAGTTTCAGGATGGCGTAGAGACATACTAATGCTTTTGCTGTCTTGCCTCAATCATCTCTTTAGCAATTTGATTAATAACAGATGACTTCTTGTGCCTTTTTGAGATCATAATATACCCTGACTTTACGAAGGCCCGTCTCGGATATCGTGCCTGATTATTAATATCTTCTTCCACAAAATCCAATTCTAGAGTTTTTGATGCGCCTATCAGCTCTTGCATTGTAGGATCATAAACAGAAATATTTTTACTTACTTTTCGCCCTTTTTTTCGGGATAGATTTTTGTTAAAATAATCTAACCATACTATCTGATGATCGTAATCCTTCATTACGGTCATTATGTTTTTTCGCATAATTAATTATTTTGACTGGGTTATGAGACTATGTCTGCTATAGGGAGGCTATAATGCATCATTCTTTCAGCAAATAATTTTTAGATTCCCATATTCAATTATTTTATATAGCCAGAATTCATTACCAAAAATGTCCCGCGGTAGCTCAGCCTGGTAGAGCTTTCGGCTGTAGTAGTCGGCAAAAAGTGCTAACCTCGTGAAACAGCCTATCGGGCTAACATTTGCAGCGACCGAAGAGTCGCAGGCTCAAACAGATTTGATTTCAAGCTCTTCTGGAGTAAATCCTGCCCGCGGGATACACCTCATATTGATATAAGAATGGAGTCTCAAAATTAAATTAATAGAATATTTTATACCGATGAGGCCGTATTCTCTGTTATTGTTAAATTACCCAACATGCGAAATATTTGTGTTGAACAGCACAGGACATGTTGAACCGCATATCAAAGAATCCAATCATATTAGAGATTTTGTATTTGGATTTGGTGATGGAATAAATTCCTCCTTAGGGATTGTTGATGGCGTCGGTGAGGCAAACAGCTCAGCCGACTTCGTTTTATTAGTTGCACTTGTGGGAATGTTCACTGGTGCAAAGGCAATGGCAGTAAAAAATTATTTGGCGCTAAAGTCGCAAAGAGAGATTCTAGAATCCGAAATAAAAAGAGAGGAATACGAAATGGAAGCATATCCTGAAAAAGAACGAATGGAAATTGAAGAAATTTATCGATCTAAAGACTTTGATGAAGATTTAGTAAGGCGTGTTACAGATAAGATTGCATCGAATAAAAGGGTGTTGCTCAAAACTATGTTAACGGAACAATTAGGATTGAACTTGGGCATTGTCGGTAACCCCATCAAAGGAGCTCTTATTATGTTTGGCTCTTTTATCATTGGTGGGATTTTGCCAATATTACCATACTTACTATCTAAAACAGGTTTTGTACGTCTTCAATTTGCATTATGGATAGCTATTGTAATTAGTATCACTTCTTCATTCTTAATCGGCCAAAAAAGCAAAGGTAGCAAAGAAAAATTGGGTGAAAGGAGGAATAGAGATGTCTGCTTTAGGAACTGGAATTGCCTTACTAGGATATGGTATTGGAGCGGAATTGGATAACGCAAATTTGCTAAATTATTGACCCAAAAAGCCTGATCATATTGTTTACAAATAAATTCAAAGTTTGTGTATCTCTGACGACAGATTCGCCCGATAAGTTACCAAGGTTGATTGCCAGCGCCCTACAGAAACGAGCTGATTATGTGGAAATTAGATTTGACCATACGATTTACAAGGAATTAGATCACGCCTTAGATAAATCAAGTAGGATAAAAAATAGAGCAATCTTTACATTGAGATCGAAGGATGAAGGTGGATATTTTGATGGAGATCACAGCGAACATGTTTCATTATTAAAGAAAATGGCTGGGGCAAGCCCAATGTTACTTGATATAGAGATCTCTATCATAAAAAAAGATAAAGAGATGAGGCAATTTCTAAAGGAAAATAAAATCCCAATACTAGTATCTTCTCATGACTTTAAAAAAACACCAAATTTGTCATCTCTTTTAAAAAAATTTGAAGAGATGTCTAATTACAGCAATTATGTTAAATTAGTCACCACAGCAAGAACTTTTGAAGATAATTTCAAATTGCTTTCACTTTACGACAACAACACCAATACAAAATTGATTGCATTTGCAATGGGAGAACATGGCATATTATCAAGGTTATTATGCATTTTGTACGGAGGCTCACCGTTTACTTATGCTTCATTGGATAATCCGTTGGCCCCAGGCCAACTTGACATTGTACTAATGAAAAAAATATACGATAGAATTGGAAATAATCTGAAAAGTAAATGAACGCAGACTTTAAGACTTTTTGCATAATTGGTGATCCCATAAATCATTCGTTATCTCCCGCAATTCACAATGCGGCATTCAATACGCTAGGGCTTGATTGTAGCTATATTGCCTTAAGGGTTCAAGAAGGTCAATTAAAAAATTCTATCGATTCTTTGCGGGCCATTAAAATCGGCGGGTTTAATGTAACAATGCCACACAAGGTTAAGGTCTTGAATTATGTTGACCGCTGTGATAAGACAGTTCAGTTGGTTGGAGCAGCAAATACGGTCAATAATGAAGAGGGAAAATTTTGTGCGTATAATACTGATGTCGCAGGTTTCATAAGACCATTACGTGAGCGAAAGATTAGTTTTAATGGCATTGAAGTGCTGATTTTGGGAGCAGGAGGTGCCGCTAGAGCAGTGGTAGTTGCACTCTCGGGAGAACGAGGAATTGCAAATATCAATATTTTTAATAGGAATACTGACCGATCAACAAACTTATCAAAGCTCGTCAAAGAATTAGGGTTAAAGGCAAGCATCGTCTCCAATGATGACATCCAAAAAATGGCTTCCAAGTCCGAACTCATCATAAACACTACTCCGCTTGGCATGAGTAATGAGGAGAGTTTGATAAAGTCTGCTAGTATTAGCAAGGATTCGATCGTGTACGATATTGTTTATAAGCCGATAAATACTAAATTAATAGTAAATGCTAAAACTGCTGGTGCTCAAGTGGTTTATGGCTATGAAATGTTACTAGAACAGGCAACTGCATCGTTTAAAATATGGCTTAAGATGGATCCCCCAATAGATTCAATGAAAAAGGTGTTATTTGGAATGTTTGGTGAACCTACTTGACTATAAAGGTAACATCAATAGTTCATGGTGCCATATCTATAGTGAACGCTGTGGCAACAGGATTTGGATCCGCAATGGGAATTTCTCTAAACGTCAAGGTAGAAATAATATCAAAGAAGGGTTCAGGATTAATTTTTCAGAAAGGTGGGGGAAGTCTTATGATAAAAAAAATAATCTATGATGTGCTTCAATCAAAGTATATCAACAATAATCAATTATTAATTAATATAAACTCAGAGATACCCTCAGGAATGGGATTGAAAAGTTCAAGTGCAGTATCAAATGCAGTAGCGCTTGCATGTATTTCATTAACTAATAAAGAGATCAGCGATGAATTTGTACTAAATAGTGCCATAGACGCATCATTATATGCAAAGACAACTATTACCGGTGCATATGACGATTCAACTGCGTGTTATCATGGTGGGTTTGTTACCACAAATAACTATAAGAGAAAAATATGGAAAAGAGAAAATTCACCTTCGGACATAAGCGCTGTAATATTTTTGCCACATAACAAAAAAAGGGGAGATGTTACTAGGCTTAAATTGCTCTCAGATATTTATCTGGAAGCTTTTCAACTGGCCTATTCGGGGCAATATTGGAAAGCCATGACATTAAATGGGGTTTTAACATCCTCATTACTTTCAAACAGTTACACTATAACTAGAATGTGTCTAGAAAATGGGGCGCTTGCAGCTAGTATATCTGGAAACGGTCCTGCCATCGCTGCCGTAGTACGTGAAAGTGAGGTGCAAAAAATTAAGTCAGTATTATCTAATTTAGACGGAAGGATCATAATTTCAAGAACAAACAATCAAAAAGCATCGACAGTGAGAGAAGTTGGATAAAATAGTTGTAACAAGGTCCTTGTTGAATGGTAACGTCACGTGCCCGCCTAGTAAGAGCTATACACACAGAGCCATTTTCATTTCTTCTTTGGCGAACGGAAATTCACATATAATTAATCCCCTCATATCAAGAGATACGATTGCAACAATTGATGCGTGCAGAGAATTAGGAGTAGGAATAAAGAGAACCGATAAGGGATTAATTGTTTCTGGAAAAGACACTTTAGAAATTCCGGATAATGTTATTAATGTAGAGAACTCTGGAACAACTATGCGTTTTGTTACTGCTATTTCCTCCTTACTAAATGACGGATACGTTGTAATCACGGGAGATGATAGTATTAGGAAAAGGCCTATGCAACCATTATTAGCTGCTTTGAAACAACTTGGGGTTAATAGTTTTTCTACCAGAAAAAATGGTAAGGCCCCTATTATTGTAGAGGGAAGAGGAATTAATGGAGATAACATTACAATTGATGGTTCTATATCAAGCCAGTTTATTTCAGGAATTCTAATTGCAGGAGTTTGCGCAAAATCGGGAATTTCTGTAAGCGTTAAGGGAAAACAGGTCTCAAAATCCTATATAGAATCTACTCTTAATGTTATGTCCAAATTTGGTGCAAGAGTAAAGCAATCTAGAGATTATAGAAAGTATAATATCTTTAATAATCGATATGTACCAACCACTTTTACTGTACCAGGAGATTTTTCTACGGCATCATTGTTGCTATCTGCAGGTACACTTGTAGGCGGTGAGATTACAGTTAGTAACTTGGACTTTTCGTTACCACAAGGTGATTCAAAGATTCTTGAAATCTTAAAGAAAATTGGTGCGGTGATTAGTATAGACAAGAGAAATGGTACTGCGAAGACTAAGGGAACCCAAGAACTGGATGGAGGGGAATTTGATCTATCAGATACACCAGATTTGCTTCCTGTTGTGGCTATTTTATCTTTGAAATCAAGAAATCCTGTGAGGATATATGGAGTTTCTCACACACGTTACAAAGAAACGGACAGATTAAAAATTATTGCATCTGAATTCAGAAAATTTGGAGTTAAAACAAAGTTATTATCTGATGAAATTACCATTGTTTCTCCAAAAAAATTAAAGAGTGCACTCATTGATTCACATAATGATCATAGGCTATTTATGAGCTTCGTGATAGCGGCTATGATGACAGCAAAATCTGTTGTGGATGGTGTCGAATCAGTTGATGTTTCTTACCCGTCTTTTATACAAGACATGAAAAAGATCGGCGCTAAATTTAGTCAGTCTTGATTCATCATATTAGCTTCGTAAAGTTTTTTGCTAATATTATAAATTAACATAAAGGCAATATATATGACATACAAATGGTATCAATATCTATAAAATGACTGGTAATACCTTGGGTGAGCAATTCACATTAACTAGTTTCGGTGAAAGTCATGGAAAATGCATCGGAATGGTATTGGATGGATGTCCTTCTGGACTTCCTCTA
This sequence comes from Nitrososphaeraceae archaeon, assembly GCA_036280615.1. GTDB lineage: Archaea > Thermoproteota > Nitrososphaeria > Nitrososphaerales > Nitrososphaeraceae > TA-21. The sequence goes on along the minus strand of DASUQJ010000021.1, from coordinate 8,917 downwards.
TCTGAATCAGATTTGCAATTTGAATTAGACAAGCGAAAACCGGGACAATCAATAATTACAACCCAGAGAAAAGAAGAAGATAAAGTAGAAATTTTGTCAGGAGTTTTTAATGGATATACTACTTCAGCTCCCATATGTGCGATTATATGGAACAAAGATCCAGATTCTAAGCCGTATGAGGTGATAAAGAATAGTCCAAGGCCAGGTCATGCAGATTATCCATCTTTCGTAAAATACGGAGGATATGCCGATTATAGAGGAAGCGGTAGATTTTCTGGCAGATTGACAGCAACCATGGTGATGGGTGGTGCAATAGCACAAAAGCTCTTGAACCACGCGTTGGGAATAGAAACCATTGCTTATACTACTCAAATAGGTCAAATTAGTTACAAATCCTTAGACTATCAAGAATCAAAACAAAATAGATATGCAAATGATGTTCGCTGCCCTAATCCTGAAATTGCTGAGGAAATGAAATCCGCTATTATCGATGCAAGGAAAAATGGAGACTCTCTGGGAGGAATTGTCGAGTCTATATCTGTGGGATTACCAGTAGGATTGGGAGAACCGATATTCTCCTCCATGGAATCTGATCTCAGTAAGGCGTTATTTAGCATTCCATCTGTAAAGGCTATTGAATTTGGATCTGGTTTTTCAGGAACAAAACTAAAAGGTTCTGAAAATAACGACGAGTATATACTCTCTGAGGACAACAAGATAATAACAAAGACGAACAATTCTGGAGGAATATTAGGAGGTTTGACTAATGGAATGCCATTAGTAATAAGAATCGGATTCAAGCCAGCATCATCCATAGCAAAAAAGCAAAAAACAGTAGATTTGGTTTCCAATACTGAATGTGACATTGTTGTTCCTGGAAGACATGATCCTTGCGTTGTTCCTCGAGCTATACCAGTAGTTGAGTCGTTAGTTGCATTGATTTTGGCTGACCACGCGATTAGATGGAAGCTAATACCAGCTGTTCTTAGTGAAGGAAAAAAATGAGCGAAGAAAAGGAACTCAAATTAGAAAAACTGCGCGATGACATGCGACTTGTAACTGCAGAGATAATAAAACTTGTGCATAAAAGAATGAATATAGCAAGCCGAATCGGAAATATCAAGAATAATCTGATGATGGAAATAGAAGATATTTCTGTTGAACAAGATATAGCGAGGTATGTTCATGATATGGGAACACAAGTAGGAATGAATAATGAGTTTATAGGGAGGTTATTGAATTTATTATTTCTAGAGTCAATAAAAATTCAAAAGGAAAAAACTTCAAACAAAGACACAAAGCTAGACCACATGGCCATGTTTTTAAATGCGAAACAATTAGAATCTGAGGGTAAGAAGATAATTCATCTAGAAGTTGGTGAGCCCGATTATATGCCTCCCCTTAGCGTCAAACATGAATTATTAAAAACTTTTGAGAAACGCCGTGTTCACTATACTCAAACGACTGGAATTCCTCTACTAAGAAAGTCAATTGCAATAGAGAGATCAGTAAGGGATGATAATGTCATAGTCACTCCCGGGGCAAGATTTGCAGTATTTAGCGCAATGGTTTCTACATTATCAGTTGGTGATGAAATGGTCATTTTTGAACCCGCGTGGCCTGCTTACAGAGATTGTGCAAATTTTATCGGTGTAAAAGTTAAGGCAATCAAGACCACCGTGGAACAAAAATGGAATCTCGATTTGGAAGAATTAGAGAAGATGATAACACCTAATACCAAAATGATAGTTCTAAACTCTCCGAGTAATCCGACAGGAAAAATAATCCAGCAAAGAGAAATCGAGTACATCCTTAAATTGGCAAGGAAAAATAACATATTTGTTCTAAGTGATGAGGTATACTCAATGTATTCCTACATTCCTTATAGGAGCATCCTTGAATTTCAATACGATAATAGCATAATGGTTTCCTCATTTTCAAAGAGTCATGCTATGACAGGCTTTAGAGTGGGATATGCTATAGCTTCAAAAGATATCATAGATAAAATTGCCAAGATTCAAGCAATAGCAGTAACGAGTGTAGCCGAGCCAATGCAATATGCTGCTGTTGCTGCAATGAAAAGTAATGTTACTAACAACGCGACCTTAATGAAGAAACGGTTAGATTTCATAAGAAGGCAACTAAAGGATATTCCTTGTGATTTCATCAACCCAGATGGTGGTATGTATTACTTCCTCAGATTCAAAAATAACATCGATGTTAATAAAATAATATTTGATCTCTTAAATGAGGGAGTTGCGGTAGCTCCGGGAACCGGTTTTGGCGAATCATACTTTGATTTCATTAGAATTTCAGCGTGTCAACCAATTAAATTACTAAGTGATGGATTAAAAATACTAAGAAAAGTTATGAATGTGTGATATAATGGCTAAAACAGTCGCAATAGTAGGTGCTGGAAAAATGGGTTTGTGGTTCTGTAACTATTTTTCAAAAAAAAATAATCATGAAGTATTATTGTATGATAAGAAAAAGATCAAATTAGATCCAAAAAAATTCGCTGGTAACATAACTGTCTGCAAATCACTCCAACCTTGTGTTAGCAAAGCTGACATCGTTATTGTATGTGTACCAATTAGGATAACAATTCCTGTCATTAACAAATGCATATCAATGATGAAAAAAGGAGCTTGCATAATAGAGATATCTTCACTTAAACTGGACATCTTTAATTCTTTGCTAGATATTCCAGATTACTTGATTCCTCTCTCGATTCATCCAATGTTCGGTCCGGGAGCTAAGAAGTTGCGTGATACTAAATTATTGTTTATCCCAATTAGGAACGAAAAGAGAGAACAAAAGTTGGTAGGATCATTATTTAAGGATGCGAGAATAATAGTAATCAAAGACCCAAAATCTCACGATTCAATTATGGCAGTAATATTAGGAATGATTTATTACGTAAATCTGTTACTGGCTAGCACATTAAGCAATGAAAATATCACACTACTAAAGAGAGTTTCCGGAACTACCTTTCATCTCCAAAAACTACTCTTTGAAAGCATACTAACAGACAATTCATCACTTATATCGTCACTGCTTTCAGATAACAAGCAATTAATAAGATATCTAAAAAAATATAATGAAGAATCGGCCAAATTATTCGATATAATAATCAAAAATAAGAATATTCTTGGAAAAAGAATTAATAGAATCAAGCAAAACTATACTAACAAGAGAAACATTATGTCATCGTATGAAAAAATGTATTCAATAATATCGAAAATGAACGACGAATAAACAAGATGTTAACTTAATCATTTAAATGTAAAGTAATGATATATGATAAAAAAAATTGCTTGTAATTTATGTTGTGTAAATAATTCCTGTAAAAAGATAGGCCTAAGACTAGAATCATTTCTAGATGAAAAAGATGAATGCATAGAAGGATTTCTTTCATGTAAAATTTGTAACTCAAAATACCCCATTATTCAAGGTGTTCCAATATTGTTGGAAAATTTTCATGAATATGCCAGTGAAAGAATTATAACATATGGTAAGTGGATAATAAATTCTAAATCTTCTAAACTCAAGTCCTTTCTTAGATCAGAAGGTGCAAAGATTCATAGCCTAACATATAACGATCGTTATGAGGAGAACAGTATTTGGTACGAATCTTACTTGAATACTCATCAAGGTTACCCTTCAGATGATAGGCTATTGTCTTTATTGAAAAAGCAAATAAAACCAGATCACATTTACAAAATGCTTTCTAACAAGAACTTGGACTTAAAGGGGGTAGGATTGGACATTGGATGTTGTTTCGGAACAAGCACTTTTGAATTGTCAAAACTATTAACATATGTCTTTGGAGTAGATCTTTCATTCTCATTCATACTAGAAGCTAGAAAAATAATGCACGATAAAAAAAGTAGAAATGTAGAATTTATTGTAGCAGATGCGATGAATCTTCCCTTTGAATCAAAATTCTTTCATACTATCGTTGCCTTAAATGTTATTGATAGGTTAGATTTCAACAAATTAATTTTTTCCATAAATTGTTCTATCAAAAAGAATGGAAAATTGATTCTAATAGATCCTTACCATTTTGTTGACGATAAAGGAAAGGATAAATTTAATTCGATCCAAATTAGGAAAATATTAGAAAAATTTGGATACATAATAAATAATGAAGAGTCATATATACCATGGATAATGAAAATAAATGAAAGGTCTTATCTCTTCTACTTTGTGGATTTTATAGAAGCAAAGAAAAATGATTAAAAATTGTTTCGGAGATAATCGACATAAATTTTTGCACAAATCACGCTACGGTACTAATAGGGCTAATCAAACTCCAATTTAAATAATTCAAAGTTTCTGAATCTTGTTTCTTAATGGATTTGCAATAGCATCGAGTGTATTTCCAATCAAGAAAAATGCCAGGGCGGTTAAAGCAATCATAAGTCCAGGAGGCACAATCCACCACCATATACCTCGTGACGCAGCATCTGCAGTATTTGCTTCATGGAGTAGTTGTCCCCAAGTAGGTAATGATGGATCTCCTAAACCGAGAAAGCTCAATGCGGCTTCGGTAAGAATAGCTGCAGGAACAGCTATTGCCACACTTGCAAATGTCAGTGGAAGTAGTTGTGGAATTATGTGTTTAAAAATTACCTTTAAATCTGACTGTCCCATTAGTTTAGCTGCTTCAACATACTGAAAATTGCGCATCTGTAATGCAATGCTTCTAATCACTTTTGCAGTTCCCATCCAACTAAAAATTAGTAAAAATCCAATTATTAGAAAGATGTTACTACCATAAATAATCGTAAGTAGAATAAGGAGCGGCAAGGTTGGCAACGCGTAAAATATATCATTTACTCGCATCATTGTTTCATCTGTTCTCCTTCCTCTGTATCCAGCTACTACACCGTAAAACAGTCCTATAGCTACTGAAAATATAGAAACAGTCAGCCCTATGAATAATGCTATAGGAGTCCCCCATATGATCCCAACAGCAAGATCTCTTCTCAAGTCATCAGTTCCTATGATGCCGAATACTTTACCTCCAAGAATTAACCCGGCATCTTCAACGCTGCTGTAATTATCAAATAAAAAAAATCTTTCTGATATTTGATACACCCCCTTAAGTACGTCTGGTTTATTAGCATCTGAAAATATTATCACTTGCGGTTCAAGACCAGATATTGAATAATTAAAGTAACTTTGGTATTGATTCAAAGCCTCTTTGATATTTTCGTTTGTAGAAAAGATCCTGTCTGAGAAAGTAGCGTTCATGTTACTCGCTGGAGGTAATGACGAATAATAAGTAGTAAAAGTATTGTTGTCAGGTCTGCTAATGTCAATTTGCAAAACTGGAGGGATATCACCATATCTAACTGAGTATAAAAAGATAATGTCATCAGGAAAGCTATCGGCTTGCATATTGATTTCAAATCTATAGTTATCTGCTCTAATCCCTTCTAATGATTCTGAAATAACCTTTGCGTCGCTCTTATCTAACGATACATGCTCAAATTCTTTGGGTCCAAAAAAATTAGTCCAAGCAGGTGCGGCTGTTTTTGGATTATTAATCCAATAATTTGGATTACTCCACATAAAATAGGATTCAATTGGGATGATCAATGGTGCGACTGCGCTCAATAACAATAGAAAACCAATAATTGATATTCCAATAATGCCCCGACGAGATCTTAATAGACCTACCAGTAATTCTTTTTGCAATAAATTAGTTACCTTTTACCCTAGGGTCCAACAGAGTATAAGAAATGTCGGTAATGAATATTGTTACTAGAAAAATTACTGTGGAGATAAAAGTGAGGCCAATTATAATTGGAACGTCGTAGAGTCCTATTGCATCATAATAGAGTTTTCCCATGCCCGGCCAATCAAAAACGGCTTCTAGTATAATTGCACCTCCAAAAGAAGCCGCCAAAGCTAATCCTACAGCGGTAGCTATTGGTGGTCCCGCGTTTCTAAGCGCATGGGAATATAAAATTTTTCGTCTGGATATTCCCATTGTTCTTTTTGCATGAATAAAATCCTCATTCAAGATGTTTATCAAGAAATATCTCACAATATATGCCACCCCACCAAATGAAACAATAATCAATGTAATTAGTGGCAAGGCCATATGATATAGCAGATCAGCAATATAGGTAGGATCAGAAGGCGAAGAGAGAGGTGTTGCCCGAGATGGGAATATATGTAATGTGAAGGCAAAGATTAAGATCATTAACATTGCTATCCACCATGATGGAAAGCTGTTACTGAATATTGCAGAATTTGAATTGAACTTATCCCACCAGGATCCTTCTTTACCAGCGACATATGTTCCAAGAAAAATACCAATAACAAAAGCGCATATAGTTGCTGTAGTAAACAACAAAAGAGTTTTTGGAACTTTTTCGAAAATTATGTCCTTTACATTAGATGACCCATAGTCTGTTGTGAAAAAAGAAGATTTTCCCAAATCAAAGGTCATTACACTTATAACTCTGTGAATCAAAATTGAGGGATTCAATGAATCTTGATCCAATCCAGAGGTTTTGGATCTAAACTGGATTTGATTATTTATGTAGGATAATCTTTCAGCTGAATTTTCAAATTTAAGTGTCCCTTGATTTACCTCATCAATCACTTGATTGCGTATAGTCTCCTTCTGTTGTTTATCGAAAGTTGAATCTAGTAGAATTACAGTTATAAACAGAATTGCGAACAATACCAAAAACATATTAAATGAACGGAATAGTAAGGTTCTTCCTAGACCCAAATGCTTTTACTTTATTAGGTTATCAATATATCTTAATAAATGCATCATCTTCAAGCAACTCATCTTCTGAACACCATTGCCAGATCTACTTTTCCGCATTGCAAACAAATTCCTTTTGAATTATTGCGCTAGTTTTTGATTATGGGGTTTGGCGCGATTATAAAAATACCACTATTGATATCAGGTCTTAGAGCATAATTGCTCTTGACAAATAATTCAAATTCATTTGGTCCAATAGACATTGCTTTAGTAGAGCTACCATTAATCGCAATCATGAAATTCCCCTTATCATCTATCCATTTGCCTTCTCCTTGAGTTATGAGATGATTATTCTTATCAAAAATAAAATATGTTAATGTTGCATTACTGTCATAGTTACCATCAATAGTGACATTACCTGAAATAGATACTGGTAAACCCCTTGTAACTATTTTTGGATATTGAACCTTTTCAAATTTCGCTAGTTTTGCAGTTTCATAGTTAGACCAGAATCCTTTTACAAATGGATAAGAACTATCTCTAAAGGCTGTGAGGGATATTACTCTCCCAGTTGGATTATAGTTCTTAATTTCATAGGGTCCATTGCTAATTATTGCATGGTTGTGTTCTGTTATCCATTTTATGCTTGCATCATATCTCTTTATAGCCTCATCAGCATTAACTATATCCTTTAATGCAGGAGGTACAAACCGTTCTGTTTTCATTTTTTCCAGTTCTTGCCTTATTGCCTGTGCATGACTGGGAATTATCAATGACAACCATTCAATGTTCTTGACAGTTGCTTCTGATCGTGAGTATGCAAAGATTCCATTTTTTACCAATCTCTCTATTGCTGCATTAACTTCCCAAGGAGATGTTGCCCAAACCGAAGCAAAATCAGCTATTTCCTTGCTATCAAAATGCCAATAATCAACAAATGATATGACATTACTATCATTTAGAAATTTCGTGCCACGAAGATATTTTAGTGCAATTTCGGCCTGTGTGGCGAACTCCGGGTCAAATGTAAGATCACTTGAATTAATCTTGGATGACCACTCGTATTGAAAGTAAAGTGGATAAATTAGGTCAGCCTTGTTCATAGGTTGACCGTTTTGCCAGTTTGAATATACTAATTGAATGGTAACCTTACTCTTGGAAGTATTCTTTCCAACCTCCTCCCATCTTTGGTTATATGGATTCCATGTTAGAGCGTCATTATCTACCGCGAGTCTCTTTTCTGGTCCCATAGTTGTAATATTTGTCCATTCGTTTCTCAAAGGAATCACTTTACCACTGTATGGGTCTCTGGATGTAGCGCCATCAGATACCAATGAAAAAATATTTGTACAGTATATATCATTGCATCCCCCAACACTATTCCATGCCCCTTGATAAATTTCCTTTACTCCAACATTTATAGTACTTGCATTTTTTGCTGACCTTGCGTTAATGAGAGACTTACTGGTAGAGATACCTGCACCAAAATCATTTATTAGTCCCTTAATTGACGAGGATGCCGGATATGGATCGATATTTTGAGTTACAAAAATTCTTACAGATTCCTGTATTCCTAAGCTTATTGCGTGCCGTAATAATTCATTTCGTTCCTCTTCAGAGGTAAAATTAGAAAACGCTATACTTTGAGTTACGTTATCAATAGATGAATTTTGATAGTTCCAATAGGATGGATTTGCCCATCCAGGCATTCTACCAAAATATGATGAGTACATTTGAGCTGCCGTGGAAGGATTGTATTTAACAAATTGAGATGTTCCTCCGAAACCTTCGGTGTAGATTTGCCAACTTAAGTCCTGTGGGTCCGTGCCATAAACTACTAGGTTTGCCTTATTTAGATCACCGTAATCTCTTTGTACGGTAAAGCCAATATTTTCAAGTTGATTTGCAAGAATTTCACCCATAGATTTTCTTGGAAGATCATCACTTCTTATCATAATTTTGATTGAGATGGGTGATCCATTGTAGGTCCATTTACCGTCTAGCTTTGTTGCACCATTTGAAATCAATGTTTTCTCTATCATATCTTGTGCAAGATTTGGATTATATTTGAAATTGTAAGACTCTAGAACTGGAATAAGAGCTTCGTATTCGGGTGAGGAAATTCCAAACGGATCTATCTGAACACTTCCATAGCCATTTAGGATTTCATCTACGATAAATTCA
>DASUQJ010000020.1:0-4796 GCA_036280615.1 Nitrososphaeraceae archaeon | reverse complement strand
GGCAATTCGGTTTTGCTTATGAATTCATTTGACTCCAATTCATCGAGAATTGATTTGTGTTTTTTTAAATTCAATCCGCAAAAGCTAAGCAGAGTTGTCTGGTTTAGCTCATTGTGTTCAATTAACTTTAGAATGAGATCTTTGACAATGTAAATTCTATCTCTGTATGATGATTCCGAGCCAGACACTTAATTTCACTATTGTTATTAGATCCTATAACCACAATCGGGTTAGGTCTGTTGTATAAATGTAAGTTAACTATGTTAATTAACTCACATGCCTTGTTAGGCATAGATGGACAAGGTCAAGGGCTATAGGGTAATTATCAATCACAACTTGATTGGTCACGAAATATGATAGACTAACTATGTTAAGCATGGATTAAGTAACCAAATTTCATAATCTGACCAGAAACTATAACATGAATCTGTCATTTCTTAAGAGGATTAGGAGGGAAAACGCAGGTAAAAATGATGTTGATAAAGAAGGCGTCAAATGCAAGCATTGTGAAATGGGTTTTGAGAATAAAGAAAGACTAAAGAAACATTCTCGGATAGCCCATACTGGAAGAGGAGAGAGAAAGAAAAAAGACCATGGAAACTAATCTACTTCAATTCATCATCTATCGTTAAGATGTATTCTTCATATTTTAGGGACATTTCGTGGCTTTGTTCTAAGATTGCTCCTACAACATGGACAGCTCTTGCCACTCCATTTTATAAATATCTCACACCTTTGACATCGCTTATTACCCTCAGCATAATAGCTCCCTCTGAGACTTTTAGTGGATTTAAATCTTCCACAAATATTTCTGCATGTCAATTATTATTACCAGATAATGCAATCACTACCAGAGTATGGAAATTATTTAAATGATAGATAACCTAGTTAATCGATAGGTTATTTGTTGTAGTCGCTGCTACGACAAATTACCTAAAGATCACTCATAAAAATCAGTGTGTGAAATAATCAATTGTCAATAAAGCTCCTATGATATATATTCATTACAACTGTGACTACTACGAAAACATCTTTAATGAATGCTCTATTTGTAAATTCTATTGACATAATTGAAATCACAAAGCAACAACTAAGAGTTTGGAAGAGAAGTGAATATTCATGTTCCTTTTTTGTGTCTCGCCGCTGAGATAATAACATAACCTAGACCTACTGCCAATCCAAATGCTAGCGGTATAAAGACAACACTGCCTCCCAAGTTTAGTGACTGTTGCAATAAGGCTTCAAACATATCAATGAGATTATCGGGATATATAATTAAGAATGTTGCTTAACCATGTTACCTCAGGCATGAAATTTATATATAAACAAGATTAACTGGTAAAAACTAAACACCCATCACTTGAATTTAGATCAATTATTTGGAGAACATAGTTAATCATCGTCTAAATAACTGATTTATGAGCTTGATTTACTGAATGCGAAATGGGGAATAAACGCAGGAGGCAACAATATTCACGTACTAATAAGTTTGTATTTTCTAGGAATGCAATAATAGCAATTGCTGCTATAGGCGTAATTATATCAGTAGGTGCATATTTTGCAATTAAATCCATGATTCCAGTAAACAGCAATGTGCCTGTTTTTGGAGCGCCGAAGAATAATTTCTTTAAAGCTTCACACAGTGCAAAGTCTGGGTTCTTTTTTGTTGGTCAGTCAGCTGGTGGGGCTAGAAAAGGTTTTTCACCATCAGCAAATGGTAATACTAACATTGCCAACAATGGTAATTTCACCGACAGTCCTACAGGACCGACTCTGTATGTATCAAAAGGAGGATTAGAATCAATTCATTTCATAAATGAAGATTATGATACTCACTCTAAACATAATTTTAACATAGATGAATTCAAAGTGCATAGCAAGGATTTAGGATACTTTCAAAGCCAGATTATCACTTTTGTTGTGGATAAGGATGGCGTGTTTGAATATTATTGTTCCATTCACCCAGAGATGAGGGGAAAAGTTGTTGTCATATGATAGAATGAGAGATATTGTGTATTACTAGATTCTAGCTATAATGAATATATTTTGCATTAATCTCTGAATTGTCTAGGAAATCAGCCATTGTTGACGTATGTGATTTATGCTAGTAAAGTTGTTTCTTGACTAGATTATATCTCTAGTTTATAATAATTCTATATGATTGAAGTTGACAGGAATAAAAAATAATGGGCAACTACACAGTCGATATCACTGCACTGCCACAATACCTGTCATCCACGGATGTAACGTGCAGAAGTATGAGTATTCTCCTGGTTCATTTGGCATCGTTATAGGTTTACTGGATTGCCCTGGAGAAATAAGGCTTGTGTCAAATTTGCCATCAGGTGTTGCATCCTTACCAGAAGTGGCTGTATGTATTGCTGTGTCATCATTCTTCCAGGTTATTGTACTTCCAGGTTTAGCTGCTGATTGTGGAGGGACAAAGAATTCCTTATTATTGCTATTTTGAGCACCTTTGGCTATAGTAACTGTTGTCGCAGACGATGCTGGGGAAGCGGATGAATATTGCGCAGCTGATGTCATGGCTATAGTTATTGACATTGAAAGCAATATTATTACTATTCCGAAAGTTTTGACCTTAGGTATGTAATTGCCAATCGCCGTTTCGATTGTAGACATGTCAGGTTGACATTAATAATTCCCTTTTAAATTTGGCTTAACTATGTTAACGTATTAGAGGCATATGAGAAACAAGTCCAATTGAATGGGACATTTTAAACACGTACTATTTGAAGAGCCACTTTACAATGAAGACTTAAGCTGACCATAATTGTAGTTGCAGTTGAGATATCAGATTTGCTCTAAGTGTCGCTACACCATGCAGCATAGATAAATCCGCGGATTCATATGACAGCGAATATCATAAATGTGAAAGGAGGATCTATTAGAAAATACGGTTTAAGCAATAGGAATCATGGATGCACAAATTTTTGGCTCTTGGCTGCTGGGTCATTCTTATCTTATCCTATCCTTTTCATTTTGGATCCACAATTAGGACATGCGGTTTCTTTGTGTTCTTTTCCGCAGCTCATGCAATAGTATTGTAACGGCCTGTATCCGTCATTAAAGGCAGAAGAAAGTGAACCAAACAAATCTCTTATTCCTCCCATACCTCCAAATTTTTTCATTTCGCTTCTACTTCTAAGATAGTACGTCATGGCAAATAGACCAGTTATGGAAATGAAGTCTAATGGAAATGGGAGCAAGAATAGGAGAATTAAACCGGCACCCATGAAAAGCGCAACCCACTTCACTCGGTGGATGATAAAGCGCTTGGTATCATCATCGATAATCATGTGGCAACATCGACTTACTGCATTAAGGCAGTATTAAAGACATGATTAACATAGTTAAAGATGGACAAAAATCTTAAATGTTGAATGGACGTAGCTTAAGCCCAACCAATATAGATGGCCTCTGCGATATCCATGGGCTTGATTGCTGTTTTACTATCTCTAACTATAATGGGGGCTATATTTTTTCAATATGCAAGTGCCTTTGTAAATATTGTTTCACCCGAAAGAGGCGAAGCAGTGCCTGCGGGATCTAGTCTTACGGTATCAGGAACATCAGACGATAATCCACAATTTAATTGTAAGATCCAAATAATTGTAAATGACCACCGACCTTATCAGGACACTATTCCCGTCGCCCCTGGAGACTATTCAAAATGGACATTTGTTATAAACCCACAATATGCCGAGATAGAAGAGGGGATAAACACCATAACGTCTAAGGCATCTTGTGATGCCCCTTATGAAACATTCCTAAAACTAGATCCTCTCACTAGACAGTATGTCAAATCTTATGGCATAAATGTAACAGGAGTACCTTCTGGCCTGGGGGCGGGTTCGGAACCCTTTGTGTTTACAGCGCCCGGAGAAGATTCGGGAGATGTAACAGATGGTACAGAAGGAGAGCAAGCCGAAGATGAAGAATCTAATTCAGATGAGTCACTATTTGACTGATCCGAAGTATTGCTCGTATTCAACCTTCTAGTCTTAATAGTAGCATTGGATCAGACTATCCTCTAATAACAAAGTAGGGTTGGAGTATTAACGATAGCGGAGATTTTGATTTATTTGAAGAGGTGAAAACTGAGTAATAGAGGAATCAATGATGGAGAAAGTAGTACATAAAACCTCCTGGTATGCTATTGTCCTCCAAGAGACTTATCACACACGTCTATCCTCTATTACTCGGGATGACAACAAACTGAGTCGCTTTCGTCAATCTCCATAGACAACCACAGGAGGACTCAACAAAGAAGCCGAATCAGAACCTGTCGAGTCCTCCTGCGTAGTTTTGGCCTATATGCAGTCTAAAATTATGACAAAATAGTATTAAAAACATGATTAACCTAGTTAAAGAACAAAGTCACCTGCATGACGTTCAACAGACGTGAACTCCAGGCCCCCAAGATGAGCAATAAAAATGATCGTTCATTCTAAAAGTGTTAATGAGGGAAGTTCTGTTATTAAATGGAAATGTCTAAAGCCGGTCCGACTATACTATTATTGTCATACTCTATAGTTTTGTTATTTGTAACTGGAACTATTCAGCAACTACAATATGCAGAAGGTATTACCAATTCAACTTCTACCTTATGCATCAATGGCAAATGTACTACAACTATGTGCATAGATAACGAGCCATGTCGTACTATTACATCTAATTCAACCACTATCTTACCAGAGGATTCCACAAAGAACGACAATAACAATACCATTATATCGCCTGCTCCTCTGAGAAGTGCCTAAATTATATCTTAGGAC
>DASUQJ010000019.1:0-16168 GCA_036280615.1 Nitrososphaeraceae archaeon | reverse complement strand
GGAACTTATTTTGCCTATAGAAAAATTGATGTGTTGCGCGTTGTTGCAATTGCCAAATCAATTTCTCCAAAACCAAAGTATCTGGATGTAGGATGTGGATATGGAGATTTCTTGGATAAAATTCGACAATTTATACCAGATGCTATTGGTATAGAAAAGGACGGTGGAATTTTCTATGAATTTAACAAGGTAAAGCCTGACTATATTCACATTAAAGATGTATCTTTAGATCTGAATGAAAAATACGATCTGGTATTTGTAGGATGGATGGATCCCGGTGTTGACTTTAGAAAAGCTGTAGCTAATAGTACAGATGTTGTCATAACGACTCTTGATCAGGGAATTAGCCTGGGAGCAGAATTTGAGGAGTTTGGGTTTCATAGAATAGCATGGTGGAGGACTCCGTCTTGGATAGATGTAAACTATCAGATTATGAATAAATATTATACCACTATGACAAACGAAACATATGCGTACCTGTTTGATTTACGGGGAGCACACAACCTATGGTATGTTTATACCAAGAATTTAGAATATACAGATAGAATTAGGGATGTTTTAATTCATTGCCAACAAAAGGACCAAACCAAATATGTTTTTGAACAGGTAATTGATGAATGCGGATTTGCATGTTTTGAAAAATTACAATCTTCAAAAAAAGTTAATGAAAGTAATTTATATTCTCTATGGAAGATTGAATTTGGATGAATAAACGTTACCATTTTTTCATTTCGACATTTCGAATGTGATAAAAGAGATACTGCTGTGCATAACCACCATATTTACCAAAATGGTCTCTCATTATGTCTGACAAGATTGAGTATTGATTATCGCTTAGTTTTTTATTTGCATTCATAAAAGTCACATTTCTGTTGTCAATTAGTCTCTTGTAGTACATGAATATTGCACGGCCCATCCATACATCAATTGGAAATGCTTCGGTCTTTTCAAGAGAAAATAACAATATGCAATCGGCAACTTTATTACCAATTCCGTAAATACTAGTCAGTATTTTTCTAGCTTCATTATATTTAGAGCGATATAATTCATCAACTGTTAAAACTCCTGTAACGATTTTTTCCGCTATTGATTTTATAGCTTTTGCTCTATATCCAACGCTACAGGAACATAATTCGTTGATAGATGCTTTGTATAGATTTCTCATTGTAGGGAATGTGAAGAATATTTCATTATCAATCTCCTTTTTAATACCAAATTTCATGGATAATTTTTTTAACATCATTCGTATCATTGAAATATTTGTATTACTCGAACAGGCAAAAGAAATCATACATTGATATGGATCCTGACGAATTAAGCGCAAACCCCTATATTTTTTCAATAATTTGACTAAAATTGCATCATTAGAAAAGTTAGTAAAAATGTCTTGAATGTTATCATCTAATCGGAAAATGAAACGTTCCCAATTATCAAACTTTGGAGTTGAACAAAATTCTACCTCATTATCCGTTATTGTAAATTTCAAAATATGATTTCCATAGGTTCCATACCATGAATTTTTATGTTTTTTCCACAAAAACATCTGCCCACTATTGATACTAATTTCAGGATTGAATCTGGAATCTAACAGCATGTGGATACATTACTCATAAATATTATTATTAGTCTTTGGTAATTCTTTGATTTTCTGCAAATCTGTTTCCAAAGCTTCGATTATTTTGGGAATTTGCTTTAGAGAACAGTTCAAACAGATACATTGCAACGATAGTGGATATGTAAAATATTTTTCTTGCATCTCGATATCTTTTTTGCAACTTATGCACTTCTTTAATTTATATGGATCAGTATTTTTTATTATCATGTAGAAATCAATCGTATATTATACTTTTATCATTGTCCTATTGGTTAGTTTGATTTTGATAATTAGTCTCTAATGCAATCTTCAGTTGTCTAAAATATTTATTGGTAGTTATATCTCCATTGTCAGCTACTGAAATCAAATTAAAGTTTGGAGTTTGTAATGAAACAAAGTCCCATTTCCAGTATGCTAGTCCCCAAATACCAAGATCCTTAAAGGTTTTAACAAATAGATCTGCTTGCTGCTGATTTATGTCACTTTCAAAAGGATTTATCTCAAATACTGATGTCCCCTCTTCGTTGATTGTTTGCTCTCGTAAGACATTGTTCCATTCGCCTATGTATAGTGGTACGCCTGTGATATTAGAAGCCTTAAGAAAAGTATTCATTCTGGCCTGTTGGTACGAGCTTTCTGTTGGTAACCCGTATATGCTTATTTTAAAAACTACATTTGTACTGTTTTGTGGCTTCATTTTAGCTAGGTTTTCTGGTATCAAGTTTATAGGGCTTTTTAAATCAACAGGGATATTCATACTGTAAGCAATTACCTTGCTCGTAAGTTTCCTCAACTCATTCACCATAAATGTATTATACTTTCCAATCTTTTCCCATTGATCGGCACTGTGAACCTGGGGCTCGCTGAGAATTTCGTAACCTAATGTACTTTTATGGCTGTCTAGTGTATCAACTAACTTTTTAAAAAATTCAGCGTGTAGCGTCCATCCATCAGTACCATTAGTGTCTGTCACAGATCGATTCCACCAAGCCGTCCACCAGGCTTTTGCGGGTGCATATTTGGGTCCACCGCCGTTTCCAGCAGGGTAAGATGGATTGTCTTGAAAGAGATAGGAAGGGAATCCAGTTCCTCTTTGTGGATTAAACCATGAGGATGTATGAAATTGATGGTTATCATACATTACATTAACGTTGTATTTATCTGCGGCTTCTGCAACAGATTGTAGTTCAAGAATAAAATTGGTTGGGTCTCTTTCGTAAGATTCCCAATAAAATACAAACCTTACATGATTCATACCAGCCTCCGAAATTAGCTTAAAGCTATCGTCAAAATAATTTGCAGGCATAATGCTTCCTATAGTTCTGCTCTGTGGCATACTTGTATGATATCCTTTCATATTTACGCCAAAAAATATTTGATTTGTCTCCTGCCCATGCGAATAAAGTACGAATGAATTAGTTAGCAACAAACTGAAAATTACAGCCAATAAAACCACTTTAGAACTAACAAAGGGTCTTGTTAAACCAATACCATGCATTTGATTTAGGATGAATATAAACATTATAAAATAGTTTCCAGCTAATTCTCTTGCATTAGATTCATTCAGATTGAGCTTTTTGTTCATTTTTCTTAATTAATTTCCATAATCTGGCCATTATCTGGAGCTACTGCATCAAGCCCATATTTTTCTTTGATTTCACTGGCAAATGTAGTACACGACATATCATCACCATGAACAGTAAAAACTCGTGGATTGCCTTTGATTTTATCCAGTATTTCAAATAGTTCTGTTCTGCTGCTATGTCCGGAAAATTCAAAATGATTTACATCTGCAAGACTTTTCCTTGTTTTTCCATTGTATGATACGAGTCCTTTTTCAAGCAGAAGACGACCTGGTGTACCTTTACCCTGGTACGATACTAACGCTATACCATTACTAGGATTTTTTGCTATTTCTTGCAGATAAAATATTGCCGTTCCACCCACAAGCATTCCTGCAGGAGAGATAATTACTCCTGGTTCTTTTAGCAACTGTTTTCTTCTATGCCATCCTTTAACCCATTCAATCTCCGATATAATTTTTTTAAATCCTTCAGCATCTCGTAAAAATGATGGATTTCTTAGCATTATTTCATTAGCCTTTAATGCCATCCCGTCCATGGATATCCTATGTTTAAAATTGTTTGCCTTCAAAACGCATGCAATCTCTTGTGCTCTTTCAACTGAAAACGCCGGTATGAAGAGGGTTCCTCCTCTTTCAACTACGTCATAAGCAAAGTGCACAAGATTCTTTTCCGATTCATCTCGCGGAGTCTGTTCTGTTTGAGAATAGGTACTTTCAATAATTAATACATCAACTTCAGGTAAATCTAAATCTGCAGATCTCAATAGTTTGGACCCTCTAGTGTTTATGTCACCGGTATAAAAAATGCGCTTACCTTCGCTTTCTACAAGTATTGAAGACCCCCCTATGATGTGACCAGATTCGTATAAAGTAATTTGCATGTTATTAATCAACTGTCTTTCCTTATACTGTAAGATCCTCGAATGACTCATCATATTATTCAAATCTGCATATTCAAAAGGCAAGTAAAATCCAGAAATTTTGAGCATATCTTCAATAAGTAAATCGGAAAGTTCGAAAGTTGGATTTGTTCCTAAGACTGAGATATTAGAATTGGATAAAAAAAGTGACGGAATATACCCCGAATGATCCAGATGAGCATGAGTAAGAACGACTGTGCTAATATCTTTTGGTCTAACATGAATCGGAAAAGATGGTTCCTTCTTTAACATCACGCCATAATCTAACAAAATATTGGTATTGTCTGATGTTACCAAAAATCCAGAACGCCCTACTTCTTTGCCGGAGCCTAAAATAGTTATTTTCATTTAATAAGCATTTGTTTAAACAGACGGGTTTTAAGTCTTTCATTTTTCTCCATTTAGTAGCAATTAATAACATATTAAAAACGACAGAATAAAATTAGAGTTACTGTAATTTTAAAAGTTGTCAAGAATCGTCATTACAGGCAATCCGGGAGTTGGAAAACGTACAATTAGTGGGTTGTTGTCAAAAAGACTAGGATTTAAGATAGTCAATTTAAATGACTTCGTAATAAAAAACAAGCTCGTATTCCGAGATAAGGCATTAGGTGTCTATGATGTCTATATAAAAAAAGCATCACTAATGCTTAGAAAGGAATTAAAACAATATGATGATGTGATTATTTCAGGACATCTTGCTCCGTACTTACTAATGCCCAGTCAGGCGGATCTAGTCGTGGTTTTACGCCGTTCACCACATCATCTTTTACAGACATTTAAAGAAAGAAACTATACAATTTTGAAAATTAGGGAAAATGTAACTAGTGAGATTCTCGGAATAACCTTATATGATAGTATAAGAAAATTCGGAAAGGAAAAAATTATTGAATTTGATACTACGAAAATGCCAAGCAAAGTTATTATCAGACGCTTAATTGAGGCGTTGAATGATAATTCAAAAAGAAGAACGGGGACTATCGATTGGATGCCTACCTTAAAAAATCAGCAGGAACTTTTGAAATTAGTTTCATATTAGCTCTACCTACCACACAACAATTTGCTGCCGGTAATACCAAGACTTTGCTTCATCCAAATCTAACAGGATTTAAATAATAAATGATGATGAGAAAAAATATCATGCGGTTTTCATGATGAACAGGATAAGAATTGGTGTTGATGTTGGGGGGACGTTTACCAAATCAGTAGCAATAGATATGGATACTGGTAGGATAATCGGGAAGATTACGGTTCCAACTTCACATTTCTCGCAAGAGGGAGTATCAACTGGTATCGTAGAATCACTAATCAAACTTATTCGTAAAGAGGGTATTAATGTATCAAATATTGAATTAATATCCCATAGTACAACTCAGGCTGTTAATGCATTATTAGAAGGCGACACAACAAAGGTTGGTATTATTGGTATGGGTGTAGGTTTAGAAAAAAGTGATATCATGAAAAGAACAAACTTAGGTAACGTTAAACTTGGACCGAATAAATATTTGAAAACATGTTATAGATTTTTGGATACTTCAAAGTTCTTAGATGAACAAGAGATTTCTCAAATATTAGAAGAATTGAAGGCAGAAGGAGCAGAGGTCCTCATAGTTAGTGAAGCGTATGGTGTTGATGATCCTAGTAACGAATTATACGTTATGCAAAAATCAGACCTACCAGCAACTGCAGGACATGAATTGACGGGAATATATGGTCTTGAAATAAGGACCTTGACCGCCGCAATAAACGCTAGTATATTATTAAAGGCAATTGGCACTGCAAAATACGTTGAGAAAGCGGTACGTCAGCAAGAAATCTCTGCTCCACTCACAATAATGAAGGGTGATGGCGGTCTGACTGATATCAATACTTTTAAAACTAAACCAATTTTAACTGTTTTATCAGGACCTGCTGCAAGCGTTGCAGGAGCTCTGCTGCATTTAAGAATACTTAATGGAATTTTCATAGAAGTTGGAGGCACATCAACAAATATTTGTGTTATAAAAAATGGTAAACCTGAGGTAAAATACGTTACCATAATGGAACATCCAACATGTATAAAATCATTAGACGTGAGAGTAGTCGGAATAGCTGGTGGTTCTCTCGTGAGATGGTCGGGGAAAAAGATAACCGATGTGGGACCTAGGTCTGCTCATATTTCCGGTTTAAAATATTCTTGTTATGCTGAACCCCAAGAATTGGAAGGAGGGCAAGTAGTAACATTTATGCCTAGAGAAGGAGATCCGATTGATTATATAGGAATTGAAGTTGGTGCTGGTAAGAGGTTCGCAATAACCAATACTTGTGCTGCCAACGCTTTAGGAATAATCCCTGACAATGATTATGCAAAAGGGGATCAAAAATCTGCGCAACTAGCGTTATCAATTTTGGGACAGAGATTAGGTATGGATATGGAAGAAGTAGCTAATAAAATTCTTGATATTTCAACTAGAAAGATACTCCAGACAATTAGAACTTTAATGAGAGAATACAAATTAAAAGATAATAAATTTGTATTAATAGGTGGTGGTGGAGGTGCATCGGTACTTGTTCCAATGATTGCAAAGAAATTGGATTCTCAATATAGAATCGCTGACAATTCGGAAGTCATCTCCTCAATTGGTGTTTGTACTGCGTCAATACGGGAAGAGAGAGAAAAGATAATAGAAAATCCTACACCCGATGACATATCACTTTTTGTTCAGGAAGTTGAAAAAATTGCAATTTCTAAGGGTGCACTTCCAGAATCGATTTCTACTCAATCCGAATATATAGGTGAAAAATCTCTTTTGCGTGTTACTGTTTATGGTAATATGAAGTTAGATGTGGGTACCAATGATGCAAAAGAAATTGATGATGAGGAAGCAGAGGTATTGGCGTGTGAGTTATTTGGTATTAATGAAGGTGTGCATAGAATATTTGATATGAAAGATTACTACATTTTTGCGTGTGAAATACATAAAAAGAAATTGTTTCTGAAATCAAGAAAACAACCTGTTTTAGTACTAGATAAATATGGCCATGTTAGAATATCTATTGAAAATGCAGATATTTACAGTGGTAGCCCCCAAAAGATGAAAGAAAAAATTCATTCATTAATGAATGAACATGGTTTCTCAAAAGATGAACTCGCTCCACAGATTCATATTGTTGATGGAAAAAGAATTTTGGATTTTTCTAGTTTGTCGTCGTCTGCACATGTACTAAAAGCAGTAACTGACGAGCTGGATAAAACTGTTAATAATCAGGTGACAATTATCATAAAAGTATAAAGGGAAACTTCCCTTGCCTGTTAAAAACCAGACATTATTGATAAGAAATAATTCGATATTAGACTCCCTAAATCAACTTTAGCAAAATCATTTGGAATTGAATTTGTAGATATCACTTCCTTAACACCTGCTTTAAATAATTTCTCTTTGGCATCACCGAGTAAGAGTGCATGAGTACATATGACAAATACATCACCAATATTATTTCTTTTCAGTATTTCAATCGCTTTTATAATACTATTACCTGTACTTATCATATCATCTACAATAAGGACGTCCCTTGTTTTCAGTGGTTGTTGTTCACTAAGTGAAATCGATATGTCGCCTGTGAACCTATCTCGTGTTTTGACTAGTGATAGCATATTTACGTCGATAATTCCTGCGAATTTTCTAGCTCTTTCTATTCCTCCTTCATCTGGGGAAATAACTATGGGGTTGTTTAATGTAATACTTTTTTTGACATAACTAGCCAAAGATGGAATAGCGGTTAAATCTACTGTTTTAAAAGAATGATTAAGTGAGTTGGGACTATGGCTATCAACAGTTATTAACTTTGTAGTTCCTAACGACTCCAAAATTCGTCCAACTAACTTGATAGTTACTATCTCTCCATCGACAAATACCTTATCCTGTCTTGTGTAGGCTAGATATGGACTAACAACACAAATATCGTTCGCACCGTCTTCTCTGCATTTGTAGATAATCATGAATAATTGCATGAGATGCTGATCTGTAGGAGGATATGTAGAATGTACGATGATGCAGTTCCTTTTGCCCACATTATCTAGTCTAATTTTACTTTCTCCATCTGCAAATACACGCAATTCGGCATTTCTATAATGAGCATCCAAATCTAATGAAATTTTTTTTGCGAGAGAAGAATTTCGCTTATCCGATATAATTACGGTGTTGCTTTTTTGCAATGTGAGAATATGGAACTATTTTTCAACAACTATTTAAAAGTGTTAAATTAGCCTAATGAAAGTTTATTTTGTATATGGAATGTAAAAGGTTTTCATATCTTCAGCTAAATCTACGTTGTTGTGAATAGATCTTGCTTCCTCTAAGAGAATATTTGGATCATCATATCTTGAACTGAAATGTGTGAGAATTAGCTTGGCACAATTTGACTCCTTGGCAAGTAGAGCTGCTTCAGCAGATGTAGAATGAAATGTCTCTATTGCCTTAGTTTGGTAATCATGTTTGTAAGTTGATTCGAAAATTAAGATATCACATGAATGAAAAAAATTTCTAAGTTTAGAAGACGGTCTCGTATCCCCAGATATACCTATTTTACGGCCCCTTCTTTTGGGTCCAACTACTTCATTTGATTTTATTAATTTACCATCAATAACTACATCTTCACCGTTTTGTAACCTATGATACAAGTTTCCCTTAGGAATGGAAAGCTTGGAAGCTTTCTCAATATTGAATATTCCTGGTCTGGGAAGCTCATTAATGCAATAAGAAAATGCAGGCACTGAATGGTCAGCTTTACAACAGCTGATCCGATAATCATCTTCAGATGCAATTACCCCTTCCTTATCGATTACGTGAATGGCGATTTCAAATGACAATCCAATATTGATAATACGAAAATTCTCATCAATAAATTCTCTCAATCTTGATTCGCCATAGATATCAATTTTTTTTGTGCGCCCGAGAAGAGACATGGTTTGAAAAAATCCTAATAGTCCTAGACAATGATCAATATGCAAATGAGTTATGAATATTTTCATTTTCTTATTTATTCCTAGTTTGGCTTGAAGAAAATTCTTTTGCATTCCTTCACCGATGTCAAATATTAACAATTCACCTCCTCTTTTAATTACAATTGAGGATAAACCTCTTTTTTCAGTTGGAATGGCTGCGGATGTTCCAAGAAATACTATCTTCATGTCGGCCATAAATTATAGATCAATAAGTGATCCAGTAAATTATAAGCGTTTGTTTGAACAGTAACATCATGAGAAATCTTTATTCTCATCGGCAAACTACTGAGTAAGATGGTGAATTGAACTGGAATTAGCTTATTATTTTGAAAAAATCTTTTAGGAGTAGTTTTTGATTTTGAGATAGAACATCATATGATTCAATAAATTCTTTTTCTATAGAAATCTGTTCTTTTAGGACGGAACGAAATTTGTCAATAGTAATAGGAGTGATGGTATCGATTTCACCCGTGGTGTAAGCATAAATATATGCACTAATAATTTTTATTACAAAAGAAGGTATTGTTTTTAATAGGAGTAAAATACTTTTTTTCATAACGTCATTACCAGATGCATTACTATTCATATTATCGAAGTAAGATTCAAGTATTTTCATTCTGATATTTCCCAACTCTTCAATCGATGACGCAACTAAGATTCCTGTTTCTGTCAATTCATAGAAAGGAACTCCCTCTAATTGGAGTGCCTTTGGTCCGCGTCTCAGTGGCAAACGACCCGCTTCCTTAACTACGCCAGATGGTATTAAGACTTCATCCAGATCTTTGAATATGCCGGAGTAGATATTCTGCCATAATATACCATTGTTCTTTGCTATTGCGTGTGCAATTGATGTCCGTGTTCTCAGTTCTGGATTTTTTTCCAAAACAAGGTGAGTCATAATTCCTCTTTGTCTCTTAGCCTCACCAGTGAACTTATTTTTCTTTGTTTTAAAAGTATCAAAGATAGCAATGTGAGCTGTTTTCTGCTTCAAAAAGTGCTCTCACCGCTTATTATGAGCATAATTTTCAATTATCAATCAAGTCTTTTATATTCTAATGTATGATTTCTGATTATTTTGGTTTATATTGTAAATAGAAAGTATTCTTGTCAAAATTATAATCTCCTATACTTGGTCAGTGCGCTACCCGGAATTTCAAACATTAACATTACCTGTTTTGAAATTAAATGAAATCAATAATTGTGTGCTGATCCTTTTCGTCTTGTTTAAATAACAAGTTTAATTCTGCTTGCAATGTGTTTATTCTGCTAGTTAGATATTCGTTTATCTTAAATTCTGAACAAATATTTAATGCGGTCTGTAAATATTTCTCTACCGAACCCCGAGTTACAGTTTGTGATAATTGATTATGACATTCCAGGCATCGACCGATCAGTGGCAATCTTCTGTATTTTTGTCCACATTTAGTACACCTAAATGACTGTGATGAATAGGCCCTCAAATTTCCCATGATATCAGGTAAAATATGAGTCGTTAAAACCATTGACATTACTTCGTCAGCATCAACAGCATTAATTAGCTTGGCAGTACTTATTTGCATTTTTAGCTTTTCTTCCATTGTGCTCAAAGTTGAATACAAACTATGTGATTCATCAAGCATAATATTGTCAGTGGTATGAGTGAATTTATAATCAAAGAATTGATTTGCATGGCCTAGTCTCTTTCTGATAAGATCGATGTTGTCAATTACATTGGTTTTTTCCATATTCCAAGAAGATCTATAAAAATCCAATGGATATCTCTCATCAATATCTATGTTGTGAGCTTGCCTTTGAACTTCATGTGGAAATACTAAAGGTTGAATAAGTAATGGTGCGTCCATTAGTCCACCAATTCTATCGGGCAGATATTCCTTTGAAAAGTTTAGAAGGATATCCATTAGTAACATTATAGAGTCTGCGTCACCATCACAATCTCTTCGTTTTGCAGAATGCCAGATGGGTGAACCAAGACATACCTGGGAATTGACAAATCCAATGACTCTGCCAATTATTCCTACCGACGTATGTGGTGCTAAGCCAACAATCAAGTGCCCAATCAAATCATCTATTGAATCTATTTTATAAAATGCCTCAACTCCATAGAATCGTGTCAGTTCTTCATCTACAAATTGAGCAATTTTCACGAGGTGTTCTGCAGCATGAATGGGTATTATTATATCCTGTATGAATAGTTCTAGTAATTGTTCTGATGATTGTAGGTCACTCCCTATCTGATCTTTGAGATATCCGAGATCTCTTAATTTTGTAATATCTGTTTTGATCCATTTTGGTTTAAAGTGGGTTAAAGGTTCATTTGTTGCGTCAAAGCGTATGGTTCCATCCTTAAATGTATACAGGTTATGCTTCTGTCTCAGGATTCCCTTTTCCAGGGGTTCTGCGCATCTATTTTTACCCATTAGGGCTTTAACTCCTTTTAATGGTTCAACCAAAGGTATATCAAGATGCTTTCTTGCTTTTTCAATTGCAAGTTTAAGAGGGTAACTCGTTGGTGAATGTTTTTTTAGACGATTTCCGCAAACAGGACAAACTCCGTTTGGTCCCTCACTGTTAACTTCGTATCTACAGGTGGAGCACATTGTTCTAATGGGGGTATCAGAATGACAATCTTGACAGCAAACAGAAATGGATGGTGATTTGCAGTTCGCACAAACTCTGTTAGCAATTTCAATATAAAGTGGTTTTTGCATTGCTTTCAGAATATCTCTAGTTGGGCCACCATTCGTTCCTATTGGGAATAAGACATGAACAGGAGGTTTCATTTTTCTATCGGCTGCTTTTTCTGGACGTCCAACTCGAACAGCAATTGAAGAAGAAAATTTTTCTTTTATACTAACATTTAGTAACTTAGAAATAGAATCCAAAATCCGTGGCTTAACATGATTTGGATCAGAGTTTGAGGTAACAGTTGATTCTAAGAATTTATCTAGATTCGATCCGTATTCGATACATCTGGCCACCAATATTGATAGAATGTATAGTTGATCAGGATCATCTATTCTTATTCTGGTGTCATCAAGGCAAAGCGAATGAAATATTCCAAGTTTTTCAAAAATTATTTTTAATTCTGAATCATTAGTAAGAAATTTTTTTTCACTAGTATCTCTTATTATCTCTTTGTTTTCTAGTACTCTGGTGATTAGAATTCTAAATTCATCCAATGTTAAAGCACTCCAATAAAAGACGTATCCAGGATAAAGAGGCATATCAAACTGTTGGCTAATTTTAAACGCTTCAGTAACGGATGGTTTTTTTTCCAATGGATGATGTACTAACTCAACTAATCTTTTACTTTCAAAGCTTTTGAGGTATGAATTAGGGTCCGTGCTGCTTAGTTTTCCTTCTAGTTCGAGAGCCCATATTTCTTCAACATATGATGAGGGAAGTAATTGAGTATTATTTTCGAGAAAGTCCCCATAACTTATCAAAATATCTCCCAAATAGAGAATTTTTGTAATTTTATCAGCTGTGGATTTTGCTTCACTAATTGTTTTTATTTTCCTAACACTTCCATCATTTAGTTTTACAATTGGTGGTTCGATACTGTCTACTAGGGCGATGGTAGAAGCCTTACCTGGTGCATCTATTTTTATTTGTGTGCCGACAGCAACTGCATAATTTAATAAAATCGGAATGGTTGGATGAATTCCAATTGTAGCTAATCCGGTATTACAGCTTCTTCCATAACGCAGTCTAAAACCGCCAATTTTTTTCTGCATTGAAAGTACAGGTCTTCCAGTTATGACCTCAGTCATTCTGTGGGATACTGTATCATCTTCTGCGGTTTGAATTGCTCCTTCAAGACTTTTTAGCCAATCCCATCCTTCTAATTTTAGAGTTTCAACTATCTTCGATAACTTTCTGCTTCTACCTATCAAACCATCATTCATTACTCTCAATGCACCTCCACGAACTCTATTAGTAGAAACTCTTTGCAGATTTCTATGACCTACTACTTCCACAGGGTCCGTGTCAACGCCATCAATTTCTACCGGAAGAGAACCTATACAATGAATAACATCCTTATCAGAAACCTTGAATTGGAAGTTGCCGACCTCCCTTTCATAAATCCTTAATTCTTCAACATATCTACTAATTTCATCATCATATGAATTGGCAATGTATTTGTCTAATCCAACAACTTTCCTAACATGATCGGCGATAAGCATTGTTACAGCAGCTTCGGTTCCTCCCGCAGATCTTATTGGCCCAGCAAAAGAAACCGATAGATATTGTGTTCTGTTGGCATTAGATTTTATTTTGACATCATAAATCCCTTGCAACGGTGCTACCGTGACGCCTTCTGTAACAACAGAAAGTCCAACTCTTACTGCAATGTTTAGTTTTTCCTCGATGGTTATGCCTCCAAATTTACCAAGCGCTATTTCTTCCGATATCGTTAATGCTGTTAGTTCTTTTCCTAATTTTGGAAGAAGCGTTCTTAACCTATTTGAAATGTCTATTTCATGTATCTTTGCTATCCTGTCCGGTAAGTCATAACCAATCTGTGACTCCACTTTTTCGGATATATCAAGACCCAGTCTTTTAGCTTCTTGCGCAACAGATATTGAATCATTGATGTATTCTGAAATTTTTTGATGATATTCTATATAAGACGAGGGAATTTGGACATCTTTGTTTTCCTTGGTATGAGTACTCAATTTCTTATTGCTTTCATAATATTAACAAATTCTGATTCCCAGTCCTTTTCCCTTTCAATCATCGTTCCAATAACTATAATATCAGCGCCCGCTTCAGATATTTTTTTGGCTGTCTCAGCTGAATTGATTCCTCCGCCAACTATTAAAATTCCCTTGTAGAATTTTTTTACGGTCCTTACCATCTCAGGTGGGATATTCTGTGATGCGCCTGAGCCTGCTTCTAAATATAAAAATCGCATACCCATGTAGAGAGCTGCTAGGGCGTACATCACAACAATATTTGATTTGTTGAAAGGAATAGATTTAGCTTGACCTATGAACCATGCTGTGGATCCATCACCAATGATAAGATAACCAGTTGGTATTGCTTCTAGTTTGTACTTGTTGATGACTAATGCTCCTTGTGCCTGTGCACCTGTTATGTAGTAAGGATTTTCAGAATTAAGTAATGAATTGAACAAAATTGCATCCGCAGCTGGTGATATTCCTGTGATGTTTCCCGGAAATAAAATAATTGGGATCTTGACATTGTTCTTTAATTCTGTCACAAAATTAGATAATTCAATTTGGTCCGATGTGGATGAACCACCGACCAATATTGCTGAAGCTCCAAGCTGTTCTAATTTTTTCGCCAATTCTATGGTCTTGGAGGTGCTTTCAGAATCTATAAGTGGAAAGCATAAAGTTTTTTGTTTCTTGATTTGGTTCAAAATGTACTTTTCGGTGCTTTGTATTTCCATCATTTCTCAAAGTAATTACTCGTATAATAATAATCTCATGAGATTTACAAAGTGTTGAGTAGTTATTTTGGATACAAAAGTTAATTAGAATATCGTACTATACAATTTTGTATAGTAAATGGAAAATAACAGTTTGAGTTATTCGGAGCTTTTGAATCATTTTATTGCAAATTCTATATTTACAGAGAAACAAACGTCAATTATTTATAATAAAGTATCCAGGTCGAAACCCAGTAAAAAAATGACTTCTGGTGCGTATTATCGACAATTAGGACAGTGTAGGACGAAGACAAGAAAGGTTGTTTATACATTGTTATTATTGCGGCTGCTCAGTGCTGTCGATACTGAAACTTTTTCTGTGCTGGACAAATTGAATAATCAATTGAATGTGATGTTAAATAAATCAAGTGATGAAATAGATGAAATAGACGCAACCACATTGGCTAATGTGATTTCATTGCTAGACAATGTGATTAGTAAGCTGGTGTTGATATAGAAAGGTTTTAATAAATATATTCCACTAAATCACATGATATCACATGGATATATTCGATTCTACCTTACAATATTCATTTTCAGACGTCTTAATTTCAATCACATTTTTCACGCTATCGTTTGTGGCCTTTTTCTATTTGGGATTTTCCAGAGAATCAAAGGAACGAGAAAAAGAGAATCATAAATTTAAAGATATGTTGATTGAGGGATACTTTCATAAATTTGATGAATATAATGAAATTATTTCAGATTTACGAACTAAGCTGGATATGTTTGAAATGAAAATAAATCCAGTAAACATTAGAAGCGACCAGGAGGAGTTTGTTCCTGCAAGTGATACGAGAAATAAGAGGTCACATAAAGACATGTCACGTACTAAGTCTGCTGTGATAAAGGATGTGATTATCACTGAAAAGACGGGCGAAGTAAATCACGATGAAGCATTGCGTCTTAATACTGTGGATACTATTCTTAGGATGCTTGAAGTACCACTAACGTCTAGAGAAATTCAGAGAAAAATTGACAAATCACGTGAACATACATCTCGATTGTTAAAAAAATTATATTCTCAAAACATAGTGATGAGAGATGAGAGTACTAGGCCTTTCAAATACAAAATCACAAATGAAGGTCGTAAACTGTTGGAACGGACAGCAAATTTGGGTGGCTAGATTTCTCATAATTTTCTTTATAATGATGTAGGTTCTCTTTAACGAGTGTGTATACCCACTGTTTGCCATTTCTTGATCTGTTTAGTTGTTTCTTCAAATAAAATCTAGATAAATAGATAGAGATGACGCTTAATTGAATGGATTGATAGAACAGATCCTGATAAATTCTTTGTATATCGGAGGAAGTAAATGTGTGATATTTAAAGTTCTCAATAATCAATTTCCATAATTTGGAACGCAGTTTTGTGTCACTTTCTTTATGTTCAAAACTGCTGTCAATTGAGTTTTTATCAAATAATTGTACAAATTCAATGACATTCATTATTTTTTCTTTTGATAAAGCGCCTTGTAGACTTAGATTATATTTTTCTCCATTTTCGTCTTCCAATTCAATTTTAATTTTCTTTGTCGCTGTTGACAGATCGGGATTTGATATCACATCACACTTAACAATTAAAGTGATTAACAAGTTAACCAAGAGCTCAGCTTTTGTTAACTAG
>DASUQJ010000018.1:0-2102 GCA_036280615.1 Nitrososphaeraceae archaeon | reverse complement strand
AATTAAAACACGTGAAGCTAAAGACAAATATATCGATTCAAATTTAAGAAACGTATTATCTGAGTTATCGGCAGATCTTGTTAATTACGGTAGTGATATTGTACTTAGAAAACTACTCATAGTGTCTATTTCATTGGAAATAGCCCAAAACATTGGGATAGATTATCATGCTGCAACAGAGGAGCTTTATTATTATATGCGGAAAAAGGATCAGGATACCCATATGAGAATATTGGAATTCATTGATATATTTTATGATAAAATATTAAGAAGTAACAAAGCTAAGCCATAAGGATATAATTAAGAACTTCTTATATTTATTCACCAGAATCGTTGTTATCATTCTGGATTATCTAGCAGATGTGTCCTCGGTTGCTTTGCCGTCATGGTACTCAAGGTATCAATGACCTAACCTATTTCGAATTATTGTATTCCTGTTAATAGAAAATACTTAAAACAAATACCTAATACAATCTGCTTATTGTCAAGTTTACAGTTTGGGTTTATAATCCCACAAGGATGGTCATATGATTTTTCTCTATCAGATAAAGATTTACAAGAAAATGATAAAGATAGCGCAATTAACCAATACGACTATTCTAAAAATATCGCAGAGGTAATTGACAAATATAGTTCAATTGATTCTATCTATACTTATGACCATTTTCTTCCATATTACGCACCTGACAATGAAAAAAACTTCTTTGAATGCTTTACTTTACTATCATCTATTGCAGCAGTAACAAATAGAGTCAAAATTGGACAATTAGTAACGTGTAATTCCTATCGTAATCCCGCGTTATTAGCAAAGATGCTCTCAACATTGGATGTTATCAGCAATGGCAGAGCAGAGCTTGGAATAGGTGCAGGTTGGCATGAAGAAGAATATCTTCAGTATGGATATAACTTTCCACCCCCTCTCACGAGGATAGAGCAATTGGATGAGTCTATCAGTATCATTAGGTCTATGTGGACACAACAAAGAGCCACATTTATTGGCAAACACTATTCCATTAAGAATGTGATATGCAATCCCAAGCCTATTCAAAAACCACATCCAGTTATAATGATAGGGGGTGAAGGAGAGAGATATCTATTAAAGGTGGTGGCGAAACATGCAGATAGATACAATCACCCTTGTGGATCCATGCAAGTATTAAAAAGAAAAATATCCATTATAAAAGAGCTTTGTACTTCAACTGGCCGTAATTTTAAAGATATAGAATTTTCGCTATTGGCATCATGCCTGGTCAGAGAAACTGAGGAAGAGCTAAAAAAGGTAATAACATTCAGGAAGAAAAAGATTCATGGAATTCAACAGATACAAGCAGCAGAATCCATTTCGTTAGTTGGAACTCCTGAACACTTCAGAATGGTATTAAATAAATATGTAGACTTAGGACTAACCCATTTTGTGCTGGATCTGGTAGGACTAGACCAGAGTACAATCAAATTAGTTGACTCAAAAATAGTCAAGAAGTTATGAACAAATTTTCGGGGGATCTCAATGTATAATATCTCCATGAAGACCCTGTTAAAAGCTAAAGAATTCTCTGAACTAAGGGGTTTGGGAATAGTTATGCTTTGTCTGTCAGAGTACATCCAGAATTCACTACGTCGTCTATGTCTTTCTGATTAGCTGGATCAATTATTGGCGAGTCCTTATTATCACCCTCCTTGCGTCGTCCCTTTCTAAATCCGAACCCAGTAGTCTGTGTTTCGCCATTATCTCTCTCCTTTGTGCTTTTTAACTGGTTTGTAACGTCAGATTTGATTTGAACTGACTTATTCCAAACAGCAACGTCAGGAGTATCTGCTATGTCAAGTATATCCTTTGAGGTGTTATCAGACTTTGTTATATCTATAATTTTGCTATCCTCTTTCCTAGCTGAATCATATTGCTTTACTTTTAGATCTTTATTGTCACCATTATCAACAGTCATGTCGATATTATTACTCTCCTCTATTTCGTCATTCATTCCTGATTTTCTCCACTCTATTTAGTATGGCGTCTACCAATAAATAAGCAAATATGTCCATGTTTTCTTCGATTTTTAGGCTTGAATCTTTATGGGACATTAAAAGTTTTGTTGAACCTCACA
>DASUQJ010000017.1:0-7537 GCA_036280615.1 Nitrososphaeraceae archaeon | reverse complement strand
AAGATGAATTTCATACAAGGTATGAAGTCCTTCAAAAACTCTTCTTATCTCAGTCAGTTCGGACAATTTTGAATTCTATAATATTATACCATTCTAGCTATATGAGCATTTTTTGACAATCGCTATTTCGAAGATTTTTTTGTATTTTGTATATCTCAAGGCAGGGATTAATAACTAATTGATCCTGCTTTGATGATCTGTGTTGATAGTTACGAGCCAAAACACCATAAATGGAACTTCAAAAGACTATATGTAAGAACGCATCGAATTCTATACTGAGATTTTTAGGCAATGTCTAGGAACAACAAATTAAATATGTTAATGATAAACTGAATTGGTGATTTTCTACCATGAGTAACAATTCCAGTGATGGCGATATTGAAAACTTACTTTTTATTATAGCAGACCTTCCTGACTTTCTAAAGCTTTCAATTTGCCGAACAAAAGTAAAGGAGTTGGTTGAAATGACTGAATCGGAAAAAAAAGAGACCATGATTAGAACTTTAACTTCTATCAATCTGATCAATCAAGAAAAGCTGGTTAAGTTAACTAAAACATGGATGAAAGTTATCTCAGAAATAGAACCCGACCAACTAACAAATATTTTGCACAGTTATCTTGTGATTTTAGATAGTGTCAAACTCTTCGATAAATTAGACCCAAAATTGATATTGAATACTTTTTCTTCGCTTGAAGAAGCGGAAAGGGATAAACTGTTGGTTTGTATTAAGGAATCATTATTTCTTAACCCTAATAGAGAACAAATTTTGAAATACATTCCTACAAACCTTGCTAAAGTTATACTCAATTAGGGCTTCCGTGGTTTTCAGGATTCTTTTTCAATTCCTCGACCTTGTCCAAACCAAAGAACCCTCTTTCATATTTTTTTAGTGCTTTCCTGTGCTCTGGTAATGACATGTCTAAATGCATTTCATTAATCACCATAACTCCATAAGTAGACCATTCTTTCCAACAATCCCCACAGGACGGATACTTTAATGAAGAAGGGTCTTCATTTTCACTTTCATCAAATTCTTTGCCACATTTCAAGCATTTCATTTACTGTGATGGTACATAAAGCATATTTTATTGTTTTATTTCAATAAGCTTCGAATTGAGGCAATACTATCATTTTTTGTAACTGTGGTTCCTCTTGATATGGTCGCGCATGACCTCCATACCTTCAAATTTCATATCACACTGTTTACATTCGTAAGTTCTATTATCGTGAGTAATTTGAAAATGTCTCATCAATTGTTCTAAAGTCCTGAAACGCTTACCACAAAATTCACAAGTATTTCTCTTAAACAAATTAAATTTGTTAAATTTTAACATATAAACTGTTTTAAATTTTTAGTATTTATATTAATGCTAATTCCTCCCTAGCAGGACAATGTATGGCTGAGAATATTGTCTTGCCATGAACAAAATATTATTATTTTTATTTATTATCCTTCTAATTCACCATGAAACAACCGGATCTTGATTTCTATTCCAGAGGCACAGAAAATGTGGCACGGGACCTGCTAGGTAAGAAACTAGTCCGGATGTATGATGATGGCTCAGGTAAGCTACAGAGATTATCCGGTATCATATTTGAGACGGAAGCATACGGCTCAAAAAATGATCCTGCGAGTCATGCATTTAACGGTAGAAATAACAGAAATTCAGTAATGTTTCAAGATGTTGGTAAAGCATATGTTTATTTTATTTACGGGATGCACCATTGTATGAATGTCACTGCACACGCCCCGAATAGCGACGCAGGAGCTGTACTAATTAGGTCGTTGATACCAATTGAAGGAATAGACATAATGATTTATCTCTCTAACATGAAAAACAAATCAAATTTAACAAACGGTCCTGGAAGACTAACAAAGGCTTTAGATATTAACAGATCTCATAACGCTATCAATCTGACCGACTACCGATCAATATTACATATAGAAAATGGGATTAAACCTAAGAAGGTACTTTCGACCACTAGAATTGGGATAAGTAGAGCCACAGAAAAATATTGGCGATATATGATTGCAAAAGGATAATGAAGTTTACGCCTAATACTCTAAATACTCGGTGTAATTACCAATAGTTTGCCTTAATTTTCTCAATTACCCTTTCGTGTTCAGGGCCTCTTCTTCGAGCATATCTTTCCATTGCGCCTAGTGGAACTCCCCCAAGTGTTCTTGCGAGTCCTGCAAAGAAGAAATTCTTTATCGGATTATCACGGCCCACTTTATGCATAAATTTCTGAATCCCATATTTGAAATTATGTTGCCAGGTCTTGTACATCACTCCCAACTTTGGTGGATCCATAGTATTTCCGATATCAAAAAAGTCAGATTTTTCAAGCAGTCCTATTGGAACAAATGTCAACGGAGTTGTTGTAAACTTGGAATCTGGTTGTTCCATTTCCAATGAATGAAGCAATTCAATTGTCTCCCAACTATCTTCAACAGTTTCATCATTGTCTAATCCCATTATTAGTGTAAACGCCGGAACCCAGTAGTTTTCGTTTAATGTCTTGATTCCATTCTTGACAACCCAGTGCCATTCAGAAGGTTTGAATGGCGCTAATTTTCTATCTGCATATTTTCCGATTAACCTAATACTTCCTGTTTCAAATCCACACTGAATGCCTATCATGTTGTCGGGTGATGCCCTAATTATTTTCGAAATATTTGGAATTAAGCGCTCATCAGCAATAGCACCAGCAAGGGTCCCATGGGTGGGATTAGTATGTTCTATACCAGTAGACATTATTCCAGAAAATAATTCTTCAAGAGCTTCTCTGTTTGGCTGCATATTCTTTGTAGTTCGGGGATTCAAGCCATATACAAAAATATCATCGCTATGCACCCATGCATTTTTTAATCCACCATATTTCATGTTGACCTCTATCTCTTTTACGACCTTCTCTACAGGATAGTATCTTAATGGTCTAAGAGTCACATCACAAAACTTACAGCCACGTCCACAACCTCTCATTACCTCAATCATACCATGCATGCTAGGATTGATTATAGTTGGAATTTCATCAACTGTAGGTTCATTCCAATAGTGAATAAATCTGCCATGATAAGTATTGTCGCCTCTTTCAAACTCTTTTATCTCGACTTTAAAGGGATTTTTCTTGAATGGATTTGCAATTTCAAGTTCATTATTAATCAATGCATCAAAAAACTTGGAACCTGCGCCATCAATTTCAGGACCAATTCCCCCTAAATCACCTTCTACGATGCCGTACAAGCCATACTCCTCTATTTTTGCTGGATCATAATTATACTGCCATGTGCCTGAAGCACCTGCAATCACTTTAGCTTTACTACCATTTTTCTCCTTTGCCCTGTTTATTTTCATATGCAGATCCTTGTTATAGAATTCATCATATGAGATCTGCTTTCTACCGTACGTAAAAGTCATTGTTACAGGACCCATACCAAGAGGATCCATTTCGTATGTACCTACTACCTCTGTTTCAGGACCAATGAATTTTTCCACATAATCTGGATGTGCAACTACTACGTCTTCACTGTTGTAACCATCCCTTACTAAAGAAGCTTCGACCTTCCTCAGCCCATAGGGAGCATAATCTGCAATGCCACTATGATGGGAGATGGGATTACAAATAAAATCAAACAATAGTCTAGGGGTGACCTGATTGCGAAGAATTTTGTAGAGTAATGTGTTGTGTGACCTGTTTGGATCAATAGCTGGTGCGCAGCCGAAAAATGATGCTAACGAAATGCCTCTATACGGTGACATAAGCGTGCGATCTGCAGTAAGAACAACCTTTGGATATTTCAAGAGTCCCTTATATATACCTCAAAGGCATGGATTTTAAGTTTTCCAAATTCTAAAACCTAATTAGAAACTCTTACTTTAGAATGATTCTCAGAACGTCCCTATCATTTAGTACGTGATCTAATCCTACCTTCTGGGAACTAAATTTAACGCTGCTGCCCCAAACATAAGCATGCTTAAAGTCCTTTACAAAATTCCTGTGTATTTTTAGACATACATCACGAATTGTACAGTTTCGATTCATGATTAGGGGTTCCTCATCGATTTTGTCGCCTCTAGGCTTGAGATAAATTCTAATGAACCCAAGTTTTTCATAAATTGACCTTTTCAAACGGTCAATGTTCATTTTGCGATCAGCAGAGATGGGAATAAAATTTTGTACCTTCTTTTCTATCTGTGAAATGAAGTTACCATCAACGAGATCGATTTTATTTAATACTACAAGTGCAGGTAGGTAAATCCTATTCCCAGTAACAACATCTATCAACTGTTCTACCGTCAGGTTTGGTTCCTTGATTAACACGCGGCCATTGCTAATACCATTTATCCTTAGAACTTCCTTCACTAAATGATTTGGAATATTAGAAACCTGATTATGAATCGAGAGTCCTCCATAATGTGCTTTTTCGATGAATACTTCTGGAAATTTCTTGTTAATTCTTATTCCCACTTCGTGAAGCTCGTTTATCAAGACCTCTAAAAGTTCTGGTTGAAAAACATCCAATACCATGAGAACTAGATCTGCATTTCTTGCAACCGATAGCACTTTTCTTCCTAGGCCTTTACCCTTAGACGCGCCCTCTACGATTCCGGGGAGATCAAGTATCTGAATTTTAGAACCATTATATTCCATCATACCCGGAACCGCAGTTAGTGTCGTAAACTGATAAGAGCCGGTACGGGAGTTCGCATTTGTTAAAGCATTAAGCAAAGTCGATTTACCTACACTAGGTAATCCCACGAGTACTACTGATGCGTCTCCAGATTTTCTAACGTTGAATCCTTCATTTTCCTTTCCAGAAGAAACATTTTTGCCGTGCCTGTTTTCATCTTGCTCGCGCCTAAGTTTTGCTATTTTTGCCTTGAGAATTCCAACATGAAATTCAGTTGCCTTATTTATTTGAGTCCTATGAATTTCTTCTTGTATAGCTTTAATTTTTTCAGGAATTCCCAGGGATAAAACCCCCTACATTAATTTTTCTTTCATTCGATAAATATCTTTGTTCATGATTCAAGACCGGATTATAGCTGAAGGATCCCAATATTAACAAGTTTCTTAACTACATCGGAGAAAACCGAAATTACATCCTAAATACCCTTTTTCTTTCATAAATAAAGATAACGATTACTACAGCTGAAATTATTCCTCCAAGCAGTACATAATTTAATGGCGGACTGAATAGAATACCAATCTCTGGGATAGCGAATTTGACTCTCCCAATAAAATTGTGGCTGTTCACAGGGAAATCAACTCCTGGTATTGATACTGGACTTGCATCCCCTTTTGTTATTATCACCCTTCTCCCATTTTCTGAGGTTATTTCAGTTATACGATGTACTATTATCCTATCTTCACCAGCGGGTTTTTTGAAGACTATGATGTCTCCTACATTGGTGTTATTGAACATATGTCCGTCACCAACAATTATCAGATCATTAATCTCTAGGGCCGGGGTCATTGTGTCACTATATATAACGAAGAATGGCAACGGATTGTCTAATTCAGTTTCGAAATAATGGTAAAGTGAAACGATTATTAGAACTCCTAGGACAAAAACTATAATATTTTTTATAACCGTAGGAAGACGTGATTTTTCGTCCAGCAAATCATCAAAAATTATTTATGTAGATTAGATAAATCTTTAGATTTTTTTAGTATATTGGCAGCTCAGTCTAATGCCTTTTCATCATATTAGATGATTCTTAGAATAACTCTGAATCTTCACCGCTGCCACTATCTACTTTACTTTTTTGATATTTAACATAATCGTCTATAGCTGAATTTGCTTGGAGATCCGCATCATAATTTTCAGTTCTCATAATATGCCTGTATTCGACTATGTCAAACAATTTCTCAAGATTTGCTATCTCCATTGACATGTTTTTTAATTCCATATTTCTGATCTTGTATTTTTTTGATCGCTGATTAACCAACAAAATACTATCTGATTTGATTCTAACGTTTTTGGTTTGAATGCTGCTAATCTGCAATGCTCTTTTTAGCGCAAAATATTCAGCTTGGTTATTCGTCTTTATGCCAATAAATTCTCTATAGCTAAAAACTCTTTTGCTTTCGTTGATTCCAATTATTCCTATTCCGGAAAGACCCGGATTTCCTCTGCTTGAACCGTCGATATAGATTTCATACAATAAAATTCAATATTGGTGCCTATAATATAACATGATGGTTACTACAATTATGTCAAGACCCACGGATGGACTGGATGGATGGAAATTCAGACCCAAGGTGCTCATTGGATTAAGGGTCTAAAACAATGTTATGGTTGTGGCATGTATTTCAAGCCTCAGCTTCTACAAAAATTTGATTATCCTAAGGGATATAGGGTTTTGAAATATTGTTGGCTATGTGAATCTTGTTATGCAACTGATTTGGAAAAGGTCGCAAAATGGAATCAACAAAAATTGTTAACCCCCGTTGTGCATCAAATTAGCAATCTTAATCTATAGCTCCTACGAGCCTTCCATTTCAAAATATCCACTATCGAGTCATGTATTCTATGTCAGTGGCAAAGTAGGCAGCATTCATTTGTTTTGGTTCATCGCCTTCTCTAGCCGGAAACGTGCTCGAATTAATGCCTAGCAGAAAAATTGCGTACCCAATATCCAGCTGTCGACCGTCTCTCAATCTCCACGAACTCTTAAATTTTGTTATAACAGGACTTCCACTAGTGCCTTGATCAAGCGGTGCGTTTACTAGAAAGTACGGGTTACCATTCCACGGTAGTGGATATGGGCTTGCCAAGGTTCCCCCAATCGCACTAGGTAAATTATGAAGTCGGTCAAAGATATCTAGCGGATAGCCCAGAACAAATACGTCATCATTGAGATGTAACTGAATTTCTGATGGAAGTAAGTTGTTAGAAGCAAATGACACCACATGCATACCCTTAACACCTAAATCTGACACGTCAACAGGGATGGCTACTATATCTGCTCCTATTTGTTTTGGTTCTCTCCAAAGTCTTCTGGTTGAATTATATAAAGGAATGTCATATTCCTCATTTTCAGTTACATCAGTCGTGTCTGTGTGGAGTCTAATTCTTATTAAATTTGGTTGGTAACCCTTATTTTCCTCTATTATTACGTGGCGATTTGTTATCAAGAAGCGAGATTGGCTTGTCAGATTTGAATAAAAAAAACCAGTTCCAACTTTTTCCT
Organism: Nitrososphaeraceae archaeon; assembly: GCA_036280615.1. Taxonomy (GTDB): domain Archaea; phylum Thermoproteota; class Nitrososphaeria; order Nitrososphaerales; family Nitrososphaeraceae; genus TA-21. The sequence goes on along the minus strand of DASUQJ010000017.1, from coordinate 334 downwards.
CGTGAGGATTTACCGTTCCATCGTCACTATAGTAGTGGGTTGTAATTCTCGTAACCGCGTAATGCAATTGATCTGCTGTATCCATAGGGTAAGGCAATGTTGATTCAACAGACACAAGTGAATCCAATATATTTCTCACTCATTATTGAACTCGCACTAGTCCAGTTACCTATACCCTCTACTTGGAATTAGGAATTCTAATTTTTTGCTTTTAACATCTTTAGTTTTGTAATGTAGATATTAAAGTGCAATTTTAAGATTCTATATAGGTGAGAATGGGTGCCTAAAAGAAAAATAAAGGAAGAGAAACCGAGGAAAAAAATGGGGAAAAAAC
>DASUQJ010000016.1:0-2269 GCA_036280615.1 Nitrososphaeraceae archaeon | reverse complement strand
ATGGTCGATTTGAAAATTGAATTTTTATTTTCTTGCCAAGTAATCTTGCAAGATCGTCTGCAACTTGGTTCAGGCTGTAAGTCCTTCCGTAACCTACGTTATAAAGATTATATCCCATTGGGAGTCTGGTAAAATCTTCTCTATTAGATCTACGAATCATACGAATCAGTAACAAAAAGAAAATCCCTCTTAACCTTTTTCCCGGAAAGTCTAACGCTACCCATCTTATTTGATTTGACTGATCATAAAAGAGATAAGGGAACGGTCTCTAGAATTAGGACCATATAGATAGAAGAACGTAAAGTCACTATATTTATTCCAAAGTGTTGTGAATAATCCTGGACAGATTTTCTGAAGGGACATTGGTTACATCGGTAAGGTTTCGAACAATAGTAGTAGTAACAACTTAGATCCAAATTCCTTTAAACGCTTACATGTATGTCTTCCGACAAATCCATTACTTCCATTGACAAGTACTTTTCTAACAACCGAGAAAAGTTGCTAATAGAGCCATAACTCTGATTTATAGTTTCTATACCAATCAATTAGTAAGGTAAGGCCTTTTTCAAATTGTATCTTTGGTTTGAATTGTAATAATTTCTTTGCTTTTGAAATGTCTGCAATTAGCCTTTGAACTTCAACTGGTCTGGGATCCACGTGAATGGGTCGCAAGTTACTGTCTTTTGCACCATGTTTTATAACCATGTCTGCAATTTCTTTTATGGATATTTCTTTACCGCTACCGAAGTTTATCCCATTTTTACCTGGATTTCCTTTGGACCTCAGGACAGTATCATAAGCATACACGGCATCCTTCACAAACATATAGTCCCTGGACTGCTTCCCGTCACCATAAATAATTGGGGGCTTGTTTTGTAATACCCTATTTATGAAAATTGCAATCACGCCTCCGTAGCCTGTATCTTTTTGCCTGGGCCCAAAAAAATTGAAACATCGAATAATGTCTACACCTAGGTCATAAGTTTCATTGTAGGTATAACATAATCTGTCAGCCGCAATCTTACTTACACCATATGGGTGTTTTGCAGACAATGGGTGTGACTCATCCATTGGAACATATTCTGCAGATCCATAGACCTCGCTTGTTGACGAAAATAATATCTTGTCAATATCATTCATCCTGGCAAATTCCAGAATTTTCAGGGTTCCACCGAGATTAATTTTAAAAGTTTCTTCGGGATTGACGATTGACCTATCGACATGAATTTGAGCTGCTAAATGAAAAATGGCATCAAAATCATTTGGTAGTTTAGAATAAACTTCGTTTAGGGCGATATCTCCACGAATAAATTTAAAATTCTTTTTGTGCAAAAGAGTACGGACATTGTTGAGGTTTCCATTCATCAAGTTATCCACTCCATATACCAGATGTTTATCGAGAACATACTTTTCAGACAAGTGACTTCCCAGGAAACCTGCGGCGCCAGTTATGAGAATTTTCATAAGACTACTAATCCTCCTAATTCGAAGGTGAAATTGCTCATTTAATTTGCAGTTATAACTGTCTCTTTTAAAAGTGTAATATTGTCAAAAACGGTCAATACATAACTCATCTTCATAATTCATTAATTTTTCAGAAAATTCTAATAACTGAAATGCTACTTCAAAATGTGTCTGGATTTTGCTAATGACTTTAATCGCTGAATACGGGATGCGAGAATGAAAGTACTTCACTTATCAGACGATGGACTTCCTGATTGGAGGGTTGAAAAAGCTGCACTCACCGGAAAGAAAAACGGGTTTGAGATATTTTTTGGTGGCAGATTTAACACCAACGGTCATTCTGCTGCATTTTCAAAAATCTATCCTATAGAGTGGACTGCCGGAGCTATGATAGGCGTCCCATACTTTTACGATCGCGTTAAGAAACAGATAACTCAATTGGTAAATCAGGTTAGGCCGGATATAGTACATTCACACAATATTGGATCGGCGAAGATATCCTTTGATCTTGGGTTACCTGTAGTTTTTGACGATCATGAATATTTTCGAATGCTTTCATTAGTCAACGCCGAAAATCTAAAGCTCGAAGATAATTCTCGGCGTCGTTCTGGGATTGGCAGACTAATTAGTGACATAAAATTGAGTTTTATCTCGAGACGGAGCATTTCCAATTGGACAAAATGGGAGAGAGAGTTGGTATCTTCTGTGCCTACAATAACTGTCTCGGAACAGATCGCACAAGATTTAAGGAAACTGAGCCCCGAAGGTACAAAGCACATATTTGTGGTACCTAATTTTCCATCAG
>DASUQJ010000015.1:0-6264 GCA_036280615.1 Nitrososphaeraceae archaeon | reverse complement strand
CTTGCTCATGGTGGCAGGATTTGGGGTAAAAATAACGAGAATGGGAAAGGCGCAGAATTTGGGTTCAGCCTTCCATATGTCTAAGCATTAAACCCTATAAGCGAAGAGAACTAAGCATCAGAAAAGGAAAAGACCCAACCTAAAAGAAAAAGCTAAATACCATGTTATTAGAACCCTAATAGATGAAGGGTAGGTTCGAATCCCGACGTCCGAAGACTAACGATCGCTTATTAATTCTTCCTAACCATAGTAACAAATTATTTTTCAATATCGTTAGGGAGTATTGACTATTTAGAAAATATTATAAATAAGCGACTGATCGTAGGTCATGAATCAAAGATACTGGACAAACAAGAATACTCACATAGTCCGTAATTTCAAGTACTCCTTGTTTTTAATGTGGTATTGAAAAAGGCAATTGTTTTACAGAAATAATAAATAATATGACTTACTAACATTCATCAATGAGCCAAGTAAAAATCCCACGAGAATATCATTCAATAACTCCTTACCTTACTGTGAAAGGCGGAGATGCTGCAATTGAATTTTATAAGAAAGCTTTTGGAGCTGAAGAGCGCGGCCATATGAAAACTCCTGATGGTAAAACCGCACACGCTGAACTGAAGATTGGTAATTCTATCTTTATGCTATCTGACGAATTTCCAGAGATGAAAAATCTCTCCCCACTTTCGATTGGTGGAAGCCCTGTGTCAATGTATCTCTATGTAGAAGATGTTGACACCACATTTGAAAAGGCAGTATCTGCCGGCGCAAAAGTTTTGGATCAGGTGAAAGATCAGTTCTGGGGGGACCGTCATGGCCGACTGGAGGATCCCTTCGGACACCAGTGGAATATAGCTACTCACGTAAAGGATCTATCAGAAGAGGAAATGAAAAAAGCAGCTGAAGAGGCGTTCTCTAGGATGTCAAAATAAATTTTCATTATACTAGCATCATAATCATATTAAGGGCATCGAAAAATACTGAATTGTATGCGACAAATTAATTTCACAGATTAAATTAATACGAATTACAAATGTGATATATTCAACAAGAAAATCACTTCATAAAAAGAAACTAGAAATTCTAAATCAGATCAATCCGAAAAATAAGATTGGCCCGACACAATAGAACTATTGGTAATAAAATTGGATCTTTATTTTATCTGGATCTAAAATAAAAAATGATTCCTTGTTAATTTTGTTACTATCATCCATTATTTCCTCTATTTCCATACGCTGCAATTGAGAAAGTAATTCCTCAAGATTTTCTTTAGATTTCAGATTTAAGGAAAAATGGTCAAGACCTGGCTGCCTTGAATTGGCATTAGAAATATCATTACCTAACCACGTATTAGTTGCAATGTGATGATGGTAAGAACCAGCAGCAAAGAAATTTGCTCCAGGATATGAACAAGTATGATGGAGTCCAAGAATTTCTGAATAAAAATTCCTTGATTTAATTAGATCGGATACATGTAAATGAACATGACCTATTACAGTATCAGGAGGCATACGCCATTTTATCTGATCTTCGCCTTCTCTTACTAACTGCCTCAGATTCAGATGGTCAGTCTTCATCTCTACCTGAAATTGACTTCTTCTTTTCCATTCCGACTGAACTCTATCTCTGTAAATCTCGACACCATTAGAGTCGGGATCTTTCAAATACAGAGATTCTGATACTGAATGGTCTGCCGCTCCTTCGAAATATAGTTGATTAGAATTTTCAGTTAGATGCCTGAATATATTTGCTAGATGCCTCCTTGACGGTAACAAGATAGCAAAATGATATAGCCCTGCTTGTCGAATTGGTGATGGTGATTGTTCTTCTTCAATCGCTCTATGTGATGTATCTACTCTACTTAGCTGTAAAAGATGATTCTTATTGTTACTATCAATTGGAGCAAGTAATGCGTTATCCTCTGAAGATTTTCCAATTACTTGGAATCCAAGTAAATCACGATAGAAGTGTAGAGACCTTTCTACACTGTAAACATTGAGTCTTACATTTGCTACAGAGGTGCTAGGACTGATGTCAAATGATCTGGAGGATACCAATTCGGATATTAGACTAGAGATTTTCTACTGCTTAACATCTACATCAAACCAAGTTGTCTCATCATTCCAACCAAATCATAGAATAAATTTTCCTCAACAATTTTCTTATCTATCCAAAGGCCTACTGGGCAAAAATCTACCTTAAAGTTCTTGTTCGTAGCCTGTATTGTTTTTCCATCAATGCCCATGATTGGTCCTTTATGCGTCCCTGTAAATTCTGCTACAGAACATGTCCAATCGCCCTGACCGAAGAAGACCTTATACGGATTGTTCTCCACATGATTATCGGGAAAAGCTTTGAAAGAATATTCTCCTTCCTTTTTGTGTGCATCTATTCCTATAGTAGCTGGCTGACCCGGCCAACGCACAATCACATCATCTGCATGACGTTTGCTAAATGTATCCCAATCCTGTGAATTCCAGGCATCGTCTAAAGTCTTCATCAAGTTCATATTTTCGTCAACACTCATGAACACAATATCAATCCAAAAATAGAAAAGTCTTTCCTGAATTAACTGTAGTTTTTCATATTTTCCTCATTAAATACGTCATTAATATCTAAAGAAAAATGTACGGTTCTAATCCTGACTGACTGGAATATTCAAATAAGAAGCGAATAAAATCTTTCTTCATCTAATCTTAATTTATATAACTTGTTGCCCTTTGTTAGGAACACAGCATTATGGGCGTTAAACAAGTCAAACAGATCATCAAATGATCCGCTAATAACATTCCCTGTGTTTGCAATACAATAGGTAATTCCTGGGAGAGATTTTCGTTCATACCATTCACAAAACTTTACTGCTTTTTTTACTGATTCTTCCCGCGCAAGGTCTTCAACTAAAAAAGCAACCGTTAGAGGAAATTTGTTTGCAAGTTTATTTCCAATTATCTCTAAGACCTTGTTTCCCGTTTCTTGCGGATTTTCTAATAGCTTGTCATAATTACCGACAGTTGCATCAAACCACCGTCTTTTGTTGAGATATTGCATGCCATAGTGTTTTGCTGAACCGCAACAGGATTTGAACCAATTGCCAGAAGCCAATTTATCGATTTCATCAAGTAATCTATTCAAAGTTGACTCATTATCATACAATATCAAATTGTGTCGGTGTCGGTTTTTTTCGTGATTTTTAATCCATTGATCAACAGCATCTGCTACGACTGTTGCCAAAGTAATGCCATCATTTGTAGCAATTTGGGTCGCTTTTGCATGAAGTTTTTCATCGAAATCTCTAACGAATAGGTCCTTTACCATGCTTTTTACTATTCACCATCCATTATTAAAGATATCTAGATATCTAATTTAGATACAATTAAATAATAGATATCTAGATATCTTACGTATGATAAATATCAAAAATCAAACCATCACCGTTGACGGTCAGACAATATTTTATCGAGAGGCTGGAGACAAATTCAAGACACCCACCATCGTACTACTTCATGGATTCCCAACATCGTCACACATGTTCAGGAACGTACTCCCAGCCCTGGCGAACAAATTCCATCTGGTTGCGCCGGATTATCCCGGATTTGGATATAGCTCCATGCCTCCAGTCGACAGGTTCGAATACACATTTGATCGCCTTGCCGAGATAGTAGACAAATTCGTCCACCAGATAGGATTAGAAAAATATAGCCTATATGTTATGGACTATGGTGCACCAGTGGGCTTCCGTCTTGCAGTCAAGCATCCTGAGAAAATAGAAGCCTTGATAGTGCAGAATGGAAACGCATATGAAGAAGGTTTAGGAGAATTCTGGGAACCACTCAGGGCCTATTGGAACGAGCCCAATGAGAGGAACAAGAATACTCTTAAGAAATTTCTTACCCTCGAAGCTACTAGATGGCAATATACGCACGGCGTAAAAAATGAAAATGCAATAAGTCCTGACAACTGGATTCATGACCAATCGCTACTTGATCGTCCAGGCAACAATGAAATCCAGCTTCAACTATTTTATGACTACAAATCTAATCCTCCTCTATATGTTCAATGGCAGGATTACTTTAGAAAGTATCAACCACCCACACTTGTAGTTTGGGGCAGAAACGATATCATATTCAGTAAGGAGGGGGCTATCCCTTATCAACGTGACCTAAAGGACGTGCAAATTCATTTGTTGAATACTGGACATTTTGCGTTAGAAGAAGAAGGTGAACTAATTGTCGAATTGATATCGCGTTTCCTATTGACCAATCGTAAGGCCGCTCCTTGGATTGAGGCCTGAAAATATGAGATTTATATTAAGTGCAAAAATACCAACAGAAGCAGGAAACCTAATGGTGCAAGATCCAAAACTTTTGAGCAAACTTGAGACATATATGAACAAAGTAAAAGCTGAAGCAACATATTTCTTTGAAGCTGATGGCAATAGGGTAGCTGCTTTCATCGTTGATATACAGAGCGCAGACCAGATACCCGCTTTGGTTGAACCGCTGTTTAGTGGAATGGGTGCACACGTGGAGCTCCATCCGGTAATGAGCCTCGATGACTTAAAGAAGGGAATACCGCAAGCCGTAGTCGAAGTGAACTCATACCGTGACTAAAAATGATCATTTTTTTATCATTCAATTTCTAATCGTTACTAAATATAAAACTAAAATAGAAGTTAGAAGAACTCTAATACGAGCAAGGCTCAAATCTTATTACTCGCATTATAAGTAGGCAATTTCAGTATTTGGATTTCTTGAGTCCTCTTGTGGATATATTTTTGGATCCGTATTGTTAAGAATGCGAAACTTGACCGGATATTTAAAAATACAAGTGTGTTCCATTCCTAATCTTGCTTATTCAATAAATGTTAAGAAACTACAATAAGTTAAATATCAAATTTATAAGGTCAAATACGATAGATCTTGACATCACATTATCTTCTTTTTTGTATTGGTTTATCTTTGCTGCCTATGATGATTCCTCAGTATACGTACTCAAGTTTATTTAACGTAGCAGCTGTCGGTGACTGGGGATGCAATGATAATTCCAACAATACTTTAAAAAATATTTCAAGTAAAAAGCCCGAACTAATTCTTGCACTCGGAGACCTCTCGTACCAGAGAACTGCAGAATGCTGGCTTGATATAATTTCGCCAGTAGATAACATAACTAGGATAGTGCGAGGAGACCACGACAATGTTTTCGCACTAGTCAATATATGAGGCATTTCAACATGTCAAGTGAATTTTACTCATTTAATCAATTCAATGTTCATTTTCTGATAATGTCCACAGAATTACCATATGAATTAGGCTCTAACCAATATGAATTTGTCAAGTCAGATTTAGAAAATTCATTAACAAATTCGTCCATCAAGTGGATAATAATCGCGTACCATCAACCTGCTTATATATCACCAAATGATTGTCAAGGGTGTAATCCAAGGGTAACTCTAAGAGAAGTGTACCATCCCTTGTTTGATAGATATAATGTGGATTTGGTACTACAAGCGCATAGTCATAATTATGAAAGAAGTTATCCAATACTATACAACAACAAGGATTCAGAGAACCCTATAATAGTCAATTCAAACAAAAACAATTACCATTACGTTAGCGACAAATTTCATGGAACCATCTTTGCTACCGTTGGAACCGGAGGAGCAGAACTTCATAATTTTGAACAAAAGGTTCCTTACATTGTAACACAGCATCGCGGTTTTGGTTTCTTGAATTTAGAGTTGACAAACAATGGTACTAGACTAAATAGTACCTTCTATGATAACAATGGAATTGTACCGGACCATTTTATTATTGACAAATTAGTCAGCACACAGGCCTATTAGGCTTACAAAGATAATTCTTTAGATTAGTCAATATATGCGCGCGTGACACAAGAGGTCGAGGAATTATAGACCTGCAAATTTGAATGAAAATATTTCACATTAAAAACTTTAATTCCTGATAATAACTAATCATATTATTTGACAGATTCAGAAATCCTATATTCAGTAATAATCATAACAAAGGTTATCTTTCTCGCAGGATTATTAGTCTTTTTACGAGATAGGCGTAAAACTAGAACACCTAAATTACAAAGTACTAATTAAGGAGTGCTTGTGGCTTTCCAAATATGCTTAATACTGACAAACTATATAGTATAACTGATGGGAGCAGTATTTAGACCAAAAGATTTGGGCAAGGGTTATAAGAGGATAATAGAAAATGCGATAAAGGATCTCAGTCCTGATACTAGAGATAATGT
>DASUQJ010000014.1:0-2535 GCA_036280615.1 Nitrososphaeraceae archaeon | reverse complement strand
AACATAGCGCATTTTATTGAGAATATAGCCTCAGAATACACAAATTTAGAAACATCCTTGCACACACTCGGGAAAACAGACCTTATTCCATTTGAGGCTACAGGGAATATAGTTATAGGTCTTCACGATGGAGGATCGGAGATGAATCCTAATTACCATAATGTATCTGATACCCTGTCTACACTTGATATAGAATATTTAGCTTCAGTAACAAAGCTTGCGCTGGCAACAATTTTAAACCTAGACGAACTTGATCATACTAAAAGTTTGTTCGGCGCTCAGGATGACCGAATTATGAAAGAGCATCCTGTTTATAGATAGCAAGCACTAAATGGGTAACGGCGGAGATGCGGTAAGCAGGGATCTATAGCTACGAAAGGGCACCGAATATTACCACTTTTGTCCTCTAAACACAGACTTACTTACGGCAAGAACTTGTTCGAACATAATTTTTCAACATTATTGCAGCTTCCCGTTGATAGCAGGTGCGCTATTTATTCTCTCTTGTGTTCTTAATTGCCTCTTTCAATAATAGTTCGTAAATTGAAATCGCTGCAACTGCACCACTGGCTGCAGCAAAAACAACATAATGCCTATCGGTGTCAACATCTCCAACAGCATAAACATTACGAACCGTAGTTTGCTGTGAGGAATTTACCTTAATGAATCCCTCTTCGCCGTCTAACTCACAGCCAAGTTGTTTGGCAAGTTCATTTTGAACATTGTAGCCTAGATAGTAAAATATGACATCGATCTCATAGGATCCGCTCCTTTCGCAGACTATCTTCTCAACACACCTATTCGTATTACCAGAAATTCTGATTATATCATCGTTTTCGACTAGTTTGATGCCCAGAGTTTTAGCATCATTTCTGTCAATATCTGTTAATTGATAGTTGCCTTGTACAAAGACAGTTATATCCCTAGTCCAACCCAAAAACTCTTTTGCATATGAGATGGTGTTTTTCCCATAGGTAATGATGCCTAGTTTTTTATTTGTTGTCTGAAATCCATCACAATGAGGGCAATGCCAAGCACCGTTTCCATCAAATAATTCAAAGTTTTCAATATTTGGTTTTGAATCCTGTACTCCTGTAGCTATTATGAGGTATTTTGCTTTGGCTATCGGTTGTCTTGAATTGGTACGCGATTCATAAAAGATGTTGAAATTGTTATCCTCTCGTCTCTCCACCTTTGTAACTTTTTCTTTAACTACTTTAACTGAATACTGAAGGACATCTTTCCATGCTTTTTGTAAAAATTCCTGTGGTGAACTGTTTTCAAAACCCAAATATCCGTGAATATATTTACTTGTATGATTTCTTGTATTACCATTATCAAAGACCACTGTTTTTCGGAGATATCTTCCAAGAAGTAGTGCAGCAGATAACCCCGAAAATCCTGCACCAATTATTGCAACATCAAATATTTCTGGACTTTCATTGCGTTGCGTGGTTTGATCTATAATATTGTGGTTACTCTTGTTGTCGGTCGTCTTAGATTCGCTTATAATTTCTGTATTAAAATCAACCATAAAGTTTCATTTTCCCGTGTCTGCTCCGTGGAGATCCGCGAATATAAGGGTTGAGCCCTTTTTGCATATTTATATGTCCTTCAGTTTGCTGTCGGACTATACAATTTGATAAATACGAAGTTGACTTCTGATATACAGTATAAATTAGCATGGAAGAATCAGTTGTTGCCAAGTCAACGGGAGAACAGGAAGAAGAAGATATGGAGCCTCAAGATGCGGCACTATTTAGATATTTAAGAACGAGAAAGAAGATATCCAAGGAGGAGGCTAACTATAGAGAACAGAAACAACATCAGCAACAACAGCAGCAAAACAGCAGTAATTTTAATAATGTTAGCATTCAAGCGTGTGAAAAATGTAAATTTAATTTGCCCGATGAAAGTATGTGCCATATAATTGAGGGCAATGTCGACAATAAACAAGGTATATCAAAGTATTTTTCTCCAAAAGGCGAAGGTATGTTGCCTGGTGATATTGTGTGGGAATTTGTTAAGAGGATGAGAACTAAACTCACCTATGACGAGGGCCACGTTATTAACAAGGGTGCAGAAAGTTTTCAGTGCAAGGATTGTAAATACTATATGTACTATGGTAATTGTTTGTTGATCAGAGGCAAGTTCACTCCAGAGATGAGTTGTGGCTTTATTGTAAAAATTGGCAATGGGACTGAAGTTTAAATGCTACTTTAAGACAATAGATTTTGTTCACGAACAAGATTACAGAACATATCCAAATAAACTATAGAGTATACCTATATAGTAGAATAAGTTCAAATGCCAAGAATACAGCAGAATAGTATGCCAACGTCTCTTCATTATGCTCTTACAGATTCCCAATGTGGGGTATGTGGTGGACAGCTAGAGTGGAAAGCGAATTTTAATGATATTAATCAACCAAAGTACACAGCACAACATTGCAATCAGGATTATGCTATTCATATAGATGCTGTTAAAATAGAGGTGGTGACTCATAAAGTTGGAACAGAAGCCACAAGAAGAATT
>DASUQJ010000013.1:0-19591 GCA_036280615.1 Nitrososphaeraceae archaeon | reverse complement strand
TACGAGCTGAAGGCTGACTATAATTATTACAATAGTTCCTAGCGCCTACGACATCAACATACTAAGCAAGAAGGAGAAGAAGGAGGCCAAACGGTTTTATTCGCTTGTTCTTATCTGTGCCAATGGCACCTTGTCTGGGTTATTATAGTGAACAATTTGCGAGGCACCTGCCTTTGGATAAATTCCAAAAATCTGTGATGCCTTTGCTACTGTGGATTCCTTCAATGTTACCATCAATATTTGACTACCAACCGATCTATCCATCATGACTTTTGAAAGCCTCTCAGTATTTTGAGCGTCAAGGTGTGCATCCACTTCATCCATAAGGTAAAAGGGTGAGGGTTTTAGGGACTGAAGGGCCAACAAAAAGACGGTTGCTGCCATTGTCTTTTCTCCACCTGACAATGAGGTCGACTCCCTTGGCGGCTTTCCTTGAAATTGAACAAGGTAAGACAGACCACCTGAGAATACATCTTCATTATCAATTTGAAGGTAAGCATTGACACCTGCTATTTCTGCAAACGTTTTGCGGATGTCATCATCTACTTTTTTAAAGGCATCCATAAATACATCCTTCTTTTCTTTGTCAATTTCAGTGATGAACAAAACGATGGAGTTCCTTTCATTTTCAAGGTAATTCTTTCGGGAAGACATGTCCCTGTAACCATCTATTATCTGAACATATGTTTCATGGGCACGTAAGTTAAGTCTAGTCTTTAGCTCATCATATTCTTTTGTCAATTCTGATATCAGCATATCTACTTCAGTAATTTCAGTTTCTAAAAGTTCCTTAAATCCTAGCCACACCAAGTCGTTCGTTGTCTGTGACTCTTGTACAGTAAAGTTAGAAATATCCTTCTTGATAGCAATTGATTCCTTTTCAATACCGTTTATCTCCCTATACAGATTTCTTTCTTTCTCATCCAGTAACTTTATCTGCTTTTCATAATTCTGTAATATGGAATAAGAATCGCCAGACACATCGATAATTTTTTGTTCTTCTTCACGTAGGCCTATCAATTCTTTTTCAAATTGTTCGAGTCTTCTGGTAGCAGATCCATCTTGGTCTGTTCTCTCAATTTGTTCTGCTTGAAGACTTTCTTTTTCATTAGAAATCTCCTTCTTTCTTTCAGTTGCGGCGGCTATGCCATTTTCAAGTGATGTAATTAGTGTAATAATCTCTCTATTTTCAATCTCAAGGTTTTCAATTTTTCTCAAGATTTCGCCCTTCTTGCCTGTTAGCTCTGACAATTCCTTATCAATTTTGTCATCTCCTATTGATTGAATTCTTGTTGAATAGTTTGCGATAGAAGAGGAAATGATTGTGTCTCTTTTTTTAATTCTGGTCAGTTCTGTATCAATATCCGTAATTTCTCCTGACAGAGAGCTGATCGTCGCTTTTAATTTCTCATTATCGGTCTTCAAACTTGAAGTAACTTCACGTAAGTGATTAACATTAATGCTATTTTCTCCAACCAGTTTTTCTAATTCTCTAACATGCGTTTCTTTATCTAAAATATCGTCGTTAATTTTCTCCAATTCTACTTTTTTGTTTTCTAAATGTGTTGATAGAATTTTGGAATTTTTTAGCAATGATTCAATTGAATCACTTAATATAATTTCCTTGGTGAGATCCGATATTTTAGAACCAAAATCCAATGAGACTGAATTTGCATGTGGCTCAAACAGCTCACCTGCAATAGTAACGCATTTATATCCATTTTTGGATAATTCATAAGCTGTTTTAGAATTCCTTACAACATGTACATTTCCAAAGATAAAATCAATCAGATTTGGAATGCTTGAATGCACTAAATCTGCAAGGTTTCCTATATAATCATAACCTCCCAGTTCAACCTGTTCTCTATTTACAGAATTGAGGAGCTCTGATGAAATAATTTTGAATCGAGGAAGATTTTTTTCCTTGATATGAGATGCAAGACGAATCATTTCTTTTACAGTGGGAACAATACAACATTTCATCCAATCCTTAGCAACTGCAAAAACTGCTTTTTTATACACGTCATCGTATCTCAAAAGATCCCTTACTATTCCAACGACATTGAATTCTTGTGAGTTTTTTATTAGATCTGCTATTGCAAAATCCTCATTTGATAGCTGAACTGCCATGGCATATTTTTCTTCATGCGGGACTGCAAATTTTTGCACCTTGCTAACAGTATTTTCATATGCTACAATTTCATTAACAAATTGTTGACTTTTATTTTTTAGATTATCAAGCAGTTTTCGTTCTGTATCTAAATCAGAGTAACAAGTCTGCACATCCAAATTTTTTAGCTCGGTTTCCTTTTCACCAAGAGATCTTTTAATAATTTCTATTGATGAAGTATTTTCATTTATCTTGTTGATATTGAATTTTCTCCTTTCTTCCAGTCTTGCTACAAGAATATTGAGACGAGTTCCAATTTCGACTAACTTTGATTTCTTTTGGAAAAGCCTCTCCCTTATCTTCTTATTTCTGTTCACGTGGTAGGATATCTCATCAATTTGGGAGTTGAGGATTTCTAATTCACCTTTCAATTGAGCAAGGTGTGAGCGCTTATCTTCACTTAAACTTTTTTTATCATATAGCGTTTTATTTGAATTTTCAAATTCAATCTCAATTTTTTCCCCCTCCGATTCTATAAACGTAAATCGTTCCTCGATATATGCCAGGCGTAACTTTGCTTCCTTGGTTATTGCCTTTTCCCTCTCAATGTTGTAAATGACATCAGTCAATTTTGTATCAATTTGGGCCTTGGACTTGTTTGATGCATCAACTTGACTCATGAAACTTGATTTTTCTAGATCAATTTTTTCTATTTCCCTTCTTAGCTCTTCACGGTTTTTGGACAAGACAACAAGGTTGCTTTCATTCGTAGCCAATAGTTTGTTTCGATTATTTATTTCCTCTTTCAAGTATCTAATCTTGTTTGAATATTTAATTGCCTTGAATCTCTTCAATTGAGACTCAATGAAGGTATACCTTAGTTGATCATTTCTTTCAGCCTCAAGTTCATTTATGCGCTTCTTGATTTCATCCATTCTGGCAAGTGCAACTTCAAGTCGCCTGTCAGATTCTTCAAGTTGCTTTATAGATTCATCCTTCTTGTCGTCAAAGTATGAAAGTCCAACAATGTCTTCAATAATCTTCCTTCTCTCTTCGGAATTTAGTTCAGAGATTCTTGTTATCATTCCTTGTTGGACGATGTTGAGTTTGTTTGGAACCGCAACCATAATTTCTAATAATTCCAGAATAGTGTTCTTTGATACCTTTTTACCGTTAAGGTAATATTGACTCTCTCCAGTTTGACCTTCCATTTCTCGACTCATAGAAACCGTATCCATATCAATAGGGATTCCCCTATCCGAATTATCGAAACTAAGATTTACTCGTACCAGCCTATGCGAAGAATTTTCACTATCATGAAATAGCGATTGAAACTTATCAACACGTAATAATTTAGGGCTATTTTCTCCTAATGCGAACATTATTGCATCTAAGATGTTACTCTTACCGGACCCATTAGGTCCAGTAACAGCAACAAGACCATTGTTTAAATGTAATACAGTATTCTTAAAGCCAAATGACTTGAAACCGTAGATTTCAAGTTTCTTTATATATACCAAATACCCTGTTATCAGATTCTCATGGTTGTAAATATATTCTATTTGACAAAATAGTTAGATCTAAATTGAGATTTTTTTAGACAATAAAGAGATGTCTGGGGTTGATAATAGTCTATGAGCTATTAGCGCTCTCTTTTTCCTTCAACAAACTCCATAAATGAGTTCTTTGCATCCAGATATGGTTTCTGAACTGGAGGGTGTTTAAAGCAGTATGCAGATACACTATCCAGTTGGCCTGTAATGCCTCTATCTATAGCTATTTTGGTTCCTCTAATTGCATCAATCATAACGCCTGCGCTATTATAGGCATCAACTACTTTTAATTTGACGTCTACCTCTACTGGCACTCTGCCAAAATATTTGCCACGCATAGAGATATAGCATACCTTGTCGTTTGCTAAGAATCCTACAAAGTCTGATGGTCCAATTCGCATCGGTACCTCGTATGGAGCCATGGCTGCCACGGCGCTAGTTTTACTAATTCTCTTATCTTCGAGACGTTCTTCATCAAGCATGTTATAGAAATCCATATCTCCACCAACATTAAGTTGGTAAGTTTCATCCACCTTCACACCCCTATCTACAAAGAGCTTAACAAGTGTCTTGTGTAATACCGTGGCTCCCAATTGACTCATGACATCATCACCTGCACAGAGGAGATTCTTATCTGCGAAAGCCTGCTGCCATTTCGAGGTAGATGCAATAAAGACTGGTATTGCATTGATAAACGACACACCAGCATCCAGGCATTGCTCTACGTAGTATTTGGTTGCCTCTCTGCTTCCTACAGGAAGATAATTTACTAGTATTTCAGCTCCGCTTTCCTTTAATACTTTTGAGACATCGGCCGGAGAACTATCGGATATCTTTACTCTTTCATTAAGTCGCTTACCCACACCATCAAGTACCTTTCCCTTTTGGACTTTAATACCAGTCGAAGGTACATCTGCTATCTTTATTGTGTTATTAGGACTTGCGAATATAGCATCTGCTAGATCCTGGTCGACCTTTGATTCGACAACATCAAATGCTGCGACAAATTCAATATCACCTGGTTTGATGTTGCCAAGGGTATATGCGATCAAGCCTTCAGGAATGTCCAAAACATTTTCCCTTTCATTACCCTTAGTGAAACTATTACCATAAAATGAAATACCTTGTAATAGTGCAGAGGCACAGTTTCCGACACCCGCTATTGCAACCTTCACTTTTTTATGAGCTTTATTAGTATTACCACTCATGATCGCTTGATTTACCCTATAGGTTTAATTAATATATGTGTATCAGAAAGACAAGTTCAAACTAATTTTAGAAATAAATTGGTTGGGTACTAGTTGAATTATTGAATTTGTCGTTGGCAAAATGAGAGCATATATGGGTTAGAAAAGTTATGAAGAGATGCTAGTTCTAACTTTGATAAATAGGTATTTGAAACTTCGGAGCAGTCTCTGAAGCCCTTTGAAAGAATTTCTTGATAAATGGTATTGAACATATCACTCCCCTTAGGGATATCTGTCAGAATTTGAATGGTTCCGGTATTGATCATTTTTGTGCCAATTGTGCTTATTAGTGAAGAAAAAGAAGTTGTATTAGTTAATATTTCTAATCCAGATGATTTTGGCATATTGATAATGAAATTATCTACTGAATGGTCTGGAATACTTGGAAGCAACTTTACGGGATTTCCCCAAAAAACAGATGCATTCTGGGGTTCTAATTCAATAATTTTCGATTTAGCAAAAGAGATCTCATTTTGATCTTCTCCTATTCCAATGAAAAATTCCGCATAAATATCGTTGGCCATTTGATACATAATTTCCCCTTTGAAATATCCAATATTCATATTGATTTTTAAAAACGACTTGCGGGCATTGATGATAGTCCGAACCAAAACAGTGGATGGATTACCTTCATGAAAAAACTGATAGACAGAATTCCATCTGTTTTTGAAGACATCGGGGAATCCCTTCATTTTTATTAATTCTTGAAACAGGTGCGTGTCTGCAAAATCAGAAAAGTACGAGTCAGTTCTGGAGACTGCCTCTAATTTTGGTAGAAAAAGCTCATCATACAGGTTTGTGACTCTATTCCATGCTCTTATCGGATCAGACCCCATGTAGGTAACTGATAGATCAGATAGCCACAACACTTCTGCCAAGATGTTTATCTTTCCAATATCATGACCTTTGACATTAATTTCAGCCAACAACTCTTTGTAGTTTTTCTGAGCCGTTTCTAATTTAAAATATGGAAAGTCAGTTCTCCAAATCAAAGCTTCGACAATCAAACTCTTGTCTGATTTCTCAATATCTGTTGTTTGTGTCAGTATGTCTGGCCGAGTACTTAATTTAAATGAAAAATTTTCCAAAACTCTCTCCAGATTAGGTTGGTCCAGTTTGAAATAAGCATCATGTATTTGATATCTTTGAATAGTTTCTATAGTTCTATGCACTCTGGGCCCTACTGATGGACGAATATTGGATCCTTGTTTAGGGTAACCATTATTTTCAGGGTCTGAACTACTGCCATTATAAGTGAATTGGAGTGGATCGTAATCATGTAATAGAGCTGCTACAAGGATAATTTCGATATCTTCGGCAGAGAATCTGTAATTGTTTATTGTATTCGGTAACATTTTAAGAGTCATGTAAGAAACCTCAAGACTGTGGTGAAAATTATGATATTCTGTAGATCCTTCGCCCAATCCAACATCAGAATAAACACCATCTAGGAATCTAATTAGAGTAGAGATTTTGTCAATTTTGTTTTGGCTTATTCCTTTATTTTTTGCTACATCTAAGATGGCCAAGACTAACCTATCTTCTCTGATATCGGCGAGCGTTTCATTTGCCTCCTTTACTATCGATTTATGGAATCCTGGAAGTTTTTCTAGAATTTCATTATAAATTATCTTTATGGGCAAGCTCTTGTAGATATAAACCCACAGTCCAGTTACCTTCCAGGGATATTTTATTCTAAATTTCTCTCTTTCAATGATTTCATCCACAAGAAGCACAATGTTTCTGTTTAGTTTTCCAATTTCACGATTTGTGACAATCCCTTCTGGATTGTTTGATTTTGTACCCTGATAATCGGCTCGCATTACAGCCCATTGCGGTATTTTGACCCTGTAACGTACTCGCTTAATCGAGCCATTCATTGACCAAGGGAATCTAAGAATTTCCTCCTCGGTCGTAGCTACATTTCGATTTCTTGTATTAAGCAAGTCGTCATCTTTAACAACCTGAAGAATCAATTCCTTATTCGGAACTTGCAGTCCAAGTAATACATGCCAATACTTACCCTTGTCTACCCACTCCGGAGCATATGTAGCTGGATCCCAAAAGTCTATGGGTCCAAAGGGGATATACCCATCCTCAAACTCATGTGTTTCGGGATTATACGATTTATATTCATATTTTCCAATTCTAGGATTAATTTGACACGCGAGGATTCGTGTGTTATTTACTCTATCGGAAGATTTGGTAAATTCCCTGTGGGCCATCACTCCCCAGATAGTTCCTAAACCGCTTAATAGAGTAAAACTGAAGTAAAAGATATCAAATTTGTAATGTATGGCGTAATTGAGAGCTAATTGAATACCGAAAACGTAGCAAGAAAACATCCCGGCAAAAAACAAGAAAAGAAAAAACCCTCTTGCTATATCGTTATAAAATAAACTAAATGATTTCTGGCCTGTGGAGCTTGTCATTCTTTCCTTCATGGATATTCACTGTCATTACCAAGAATCCCGGTCCTATTCCCAATTGATCGTATGATAATCGTCAATAATTCATACAGTATCAATTACACTTCGTTAAAAATTATTCGATACAAAAACGCGACCATGATACTTCACTTTCAGAATAGTTGGGTAAAATATCATTTCCAAGTCACAATTTATGAAGCAATGCCTTGATAATGGACTAGGGATTGAATCAATAATATTTGTTTTCAAACTACTATCAGTTTTACAAAATGCATCCTTTTGTTTATCTGAAGCTGTCTTGATATCTCCTTAACATCCTTTGCATCACCCTTTAAAGAAAATATTTCGAGGCATCTATCTTTGTCTATCTTATTATGTAAGTGCACAATTATTATCTTGTCAAAATCATGTCTTATCGATGATACTTGATCGTCGGAGTCTTCATCATGTACTGCCAAAAGTAACGAATTAATTTCTCCATCCAAGTCTTCCTTCATTCGTTCATCTGACAAGAGATTTCTAATTCCTGCCCTTATGATTTCTGATCTTCCTGAAAATCCCAACGACTTGAGCTTATCTAAACTCTCGATTATGTCTTCATTTAACGAGACGCTCACTATGGTCAATAAGATTTTGATAGTCAGTTATTAGATATAATAATTATGGCATATTCATGGATCTAGAAGAAATTGATTAACGTCAAAAGAGGCTATTTAGTCAGACCGAAGCAAAATTAGGTTTACTATAGAAAAAACGGAGTTTTACAATTCATCTTTTCCTAAAGTCTTGAAATAGGTAACTTGAAACATGAATATTTCATTCCGATAAAAGTCATGCTGATCCGTCGCATCTTTTGAATTGTACAGGAAATATTGTGAATCTAATCAGGTAAGCTTAGAAATAAAAATAATGCTTGTGCTAAGATTATCAATTATGGTTGCTGACGGGACATGAAATTTTGCTACCACTATCCTGCAAGGAATAAGTAAGTGAAAACGAAAAATCGGGCTGTTTGTCATTATAATCAGATATAAACTACGTTATTAACAAAGAATTACAACTTAATTATAATTAATAAAGAAAGTATATATTCTTAATAATCCATGTTATACTTGTGGGGGGAAGAATAATATTTTTATCTCGCTTAATTTTCTCGCTTCTATTTTACTTATTAGGTCAAACCTTGTATGCCCAGAATCAAACACCAAATACGAATGCGACAATGCTGTTAGATTTGAACGCTCCAAACGGAACACAGCACGGTCCAGGTCCAACTAATGTGCTGAACAATATTACAAATTCATCCCATAAATTGACAGTTATATCGTCTTTCTTTCCAATTGATGAATTTGTTGAGAAAGTTGGAGGCAACGTTATTGAATCCTCTCTAGTCATTCCGCCAGGTATGGAACCCCATGATTTTGAGCCAACGATTGGCCTAATACAGAATATCGATTCTGCAGATGCTCTGATATACAATGGGTTGGGAATTGAAAATTGGATTACAAAAATAAGTCCTCCTCATAAAATTGATGCAAGCAAGGGTTTGAATGTTTCTTATTCTGACAAACGTAATATGACCTTAGATCCACATGTATGGTTGGATCCTTTACTTGCAAAAAAGCAAGTCGAGAACATACGAGATGGCCTAATGATAATTGATCCCAAAAACAAGGAAACCTACATTAGTAACGCAAAGACTTTTTTAGATGAGCTTGATATACTTGACAAGACAATCAGAGCTGAATTGGAGTCATGCAAAAAAAGAGACTTTATTTCATTTCATAACTCTTTTTCGTATTTTTCTAAACGATATGGATTAACGCAACACAGTATTTCTGATACTGGACCGGAAGCAGAGGTAACTGCTTCACGATTAGCAGAAATCATCAATTTAGCAAAAAGTTTGGATCTTCGGGTTATCTATTCGGAAGAACTGATGGATTCTCGCTACGCATTAGTTATTGCCCAAGAAATTCCAAATAGCAAAGTGCTTGTATTAAGTCCTATTGAAGGACTAACAAAGAATGAACAAGATGCGGGAATTGGATATATTGACAAGATGCATGAAAATATTAAGAATTTAGCTGCGGGACTAGAATGCAACCAATAATTAAAGTAACTAACTTGTCATACTACTATGATTCGATCCCTGCTTTGGACCATATTTCATTCACGGTCGACAAGGGGGATTTTCTCGGAATAATTGGACCCAACGGAGCAGGGAAGACAACTTTATTTCAGTGTATGCTAGGAATAGTGAATGATTATTCTGGTGAAATCAATCTTTTTGGGTCCGACATAAGACAAGGTAAGAAAATGCTTCAAACCACTGGTTATGTGCCACAAAAAAAATCTGTAGAACAAGCCTTTCCTGCAACTGTTAGCGAAATTGTCTCACTTGGTATGATAGGAAACAAAATTAACACAGAATCTATCGACAGTGCAATTGAGTTTGTAGAGCTTGGAGCATATCGAAACAAGAGAATAGGAGAGCTTTCTGAAGGTCAGCAACAGAGAGTCATAATTGCGAAAGCATTAGTGAAGCAACCTGACTTATTGATATTGGATGAACCTACTACTGGTATCGATTCAGCAGCTCAACAAAGATTTTATGATCTATTAACCAAATTAAATAAAGATAAAGGAATAACCATTGTATGGTCCTCACATGACATGAATGCTGTAAAAAAATTAGCAAGTAAGGTAGCGTGTATTGATAGGAAATTATTTTTTCATGGACAATCAGGAGACTTTTTTGGAAATGAGGAACGAATGAAATCTTATGTAGAATTTGCTATGCAATCACACATGAATCTTCATTTTGGTAATGAAAAAAATAGAGCTGACAATCCGGAAAATAAAATTGATGGAAATGGTATTTGATTTAATTCAATATGGCTTTATGCAAAGAGCTCTGATATCTGCTATTGCAATATCAATTATTTGTTCAATTGTAGGTCTTTTCTTAGTACTTAAACGACATTCACTATTTGGTGATGCTCTAGCACATGTGGCTTTTAGTGGCATATCAATAGGACTATTCATTGGAGTATATCCACTATGGACGGCCTATATTGTTGCCATCTTGTCTGCAGTTGGTGTGAATAAATTAAGAGAATCAACAAAGATTCCTCCCGATTCCTCAATAGCTGTACTTTTAACTTCTGGTCTGGCTATTGGTGTTATACTAATTAGTATTTCCGGGGGATTTACACTCAATTTATTTAGTTTGCTATTTGGAAATATTCTTCTTGTGAGCAATGATGACTTAACTATGATCATGATCACAGCAGCCATAGTTATTCCTGTCATCTATATACTCTATAAGAAACTAATTCTCATAATATTTGATGAGAACCAAGCAAAGGTTAGCGGATTGAATGTCACCTGGATAAACACCTTGTTCATTATTCTTGCAAGTATAACCATAATAGCCTCAATAAGACTTGTAGGTGTTTTGCTTATCTCGTCACTGATAGTTATTCCAAATATCACAGCACTGATGTTGGGCAAAGGATTTAAAAAGACCATGTTTCTTTCTTGTGCAACGTCTGTATTTTCAGTTGTATTTGGAATAGTCATATCATATTATTCAAACTTAGTTCCGAGTGGTACGATAGTATTAACAATGGTATCGATGTTTTTGATAACAGTTATTGTAAAAAATATGAAAATTAGATTTAATAGGATTATAGTTACCAAATAAAAGAATACAGAACTAATCAACTACAGTGAAAATCACAAGTTCCGTTTAGAGCCTGATCCAGAAACAAATTACGTTTATCTAAGGTAACATATTAGAATTTTTATTATGTACTTGAATATAGAATACTCGGTCTTTTAAAGTTGTTTGGATTGTATTAGAAAGATAATCTTTACTAAACATGAAACAGTTATCATAGTTTTTCCTGATCAATTAAGACTATCTTGTGATTATTATTATCGTATTGTGTCCAGGCAATCCATATTTTATTTTCTGTATCAAAAATCAAGGGATTAGAATAGACTTCTGCCTGCTCATTACTCAATACCTTTGTCATTACAGGAAATTCAGAAGTGTCTCCAATCCATAGAAGTACTGAACCATTATTTGTATCATCGATCCAAGCAACATAAATCTTGTTGTTACTGCCCAATAAATATGGAGATACAGAATTGCCGGAATTGTTGCTTAAATTTATCACATTCCCTGCAAGGTTTTTTGAGTCGATTTTTCTTAACATGACATCAAACGTTTTGTTATTATTCAGCGTATCGCTCCAAGTCACATAAATGTCGTCTCCCAGAAGCTGACCATGTGCAAGTCTGGAAGTCCCAGAAGTATTGCTAATATTAATTGTTGAATTGAAAGAATTACCATAATCATTACTAACTGTAAGAAATATTTCAGATTCGCCTTTCCCAAATATACTTTGTTCCCATAGAACATATACACGCTTACCCTCTAGTGTAGTAAAGACAGCTGGATTGATAGAATTGATTCCCTCTTGCACAGTTACATCCTCGAATATGTGAGGAAATATCGTATTTGAGCTAGCATTAATTACTGCCCCATTAGATGAAGAATTACCTTCATATCCTTCAAGTGGCAGAATCTTAGTGCTTACAATTTTTGAAGTTGTAAAGGTATTTCCTCCATCCAAACTCCTTGTAAATGCTATACTACATATGGGATCGTCATGTTTAGTATCACATTCGGTCCAAGTCATGTATATTATTGATCCATTTTGATTTATGGCCATATGCGGATCTAGCGAGTCCTCTATATCATTACTTAAATTGACGGTATCATTAAAAAAATCACCCCCATCATGGCTCTTTCTAAAGAAAATGTCTTTATTTGTGGATGAAAGATTTTCATTAGCAGCCCACATTATGAATACATTTTTTCCTACCGAAGTGAGATCATGAAGGTGTACGTTACCAGTTGTGTTACTCAGGTTAGTTACGTTGTCAAATTTGTTCCCGTTATTTTCACTCTTTGTGAAAAGCAATTCCCACTTATCGGGCTGCTTATCCTCCCATGTGATGTATACATTATCTTCACTATTTCTTAATTTTATTATGTTTGAAATTCCAGATGTATTACTTATGTCCAATATACTAGTAAATAGCTTTGTGTTCTTATCGATTTTTTTAAACATTACATCGCTATTTTGCGGATTTAAATTGCTAATCCAAGCAGCATAAATGCTATTATCTGAAACTGAGAATTGCGGATTTATTGAATCAAACGTACCATTGCTTAATATTAAAGTAAAATTCCCAAGCGCGAATGGTTCTGAATAAGTTACAGGTCCAATGAAAATCATTACAATCATGAAAGTGGTAAAAACTATAACGTAAATTAACAAACTTCGGATGTAAAAATAATTTCTGGTAAGAATATTCAAATCGGATCCAAATGATCTATTGTCCTTCAGTCACTGATCCTAATTTTATAAAATGGGTCAGATCGTCGCGAGATCTTCATAGATTTTTCCTCAGATTTGAGCAGCAACAAAAGTTCACCTCATCCCCTCTATATATTTAGCTAGGATTGTTTTTAATGTTTCTAACGACTAATCTAGAAACGTTCTTTCTCAACTTCTTAAGCGTACCGGAAAGACCGACCACGGTAACGGCGGGTTGAGTCAAGGTTAATGAGACCAAAAAATAGTCAAGGTATTTGAGCTTACATTCTACTATCATTATGTTTCCAAATTCCGAATCATAGAGTTTCAACATGGCTAACTCTGATTGAAAGATTCCAAAGAGTTCCCTAAATCGAACAACTATTTTTTCATGTATCTGAAAGGGTCGGTATGAACCGTTCTCATCATACATAATTGCTACATATCTTCTTTTTTCTTTATGATTTAGCATGATACCATCTTGTCTTACTCTTTGCATAAAGCCACTCAGATATTTCCTTCCAATAAATTCTTGGAGATATTCCTACGACGTTCAAGATTGACTCAAATGATCTAGCAGAAATCATTTCGATGACTAAAGTTGCACCACTGGACAATATGAATTGACAATTATTTGATTGACAGAATTGATAGATGGATTTTACTTCCTTTAACCATCTACCAGCCATCACAGCTTCAAGTTTTCTTGCGGATGCAATTGAGATTTCTATCCCAAGGCCTCTTTTGACTTTACGTTTAATTATATCCTTCCTTTGAAAGGGATCTATAAGGAATAGATCAGTTTTGCTATCGAGTGAGCGAATGTTATCTGAAACTATCAGGTATGGAAAATAATCAGCAATAGGATATTTTTTATCCATTCTAAGTATGACGTCTTCTTGTGGATTCCTGCTCATAGAATAGTCCAAACCAACACCTATCATGTCTAGACCCAATAACTTGGACATAGTAATAGCTCTGTTAATGTCTGAAACATGAATTCCCAGATCTATTTTTTTGTAAATAAATTCATCACATGATCCTTGAATTTATTATTTTGGTTAAACTCTTTTATTGCTTTGAATCTGATTCTGATTGAATCATGTTCAGATAAGGATACTACTCCCTTACACATAGATTGTTTATTCAACCGAATGTAAAAATTGTCATTTTCATCAAAGAAGTCAGATATTGAATTCAAAAGATAATTTTTTTCACCTATTTTCAAATTCGAAATGATCCTCTCTAACAAAGCATGTGACTCTTTGTGATCACAATCTACCTTAATAATCGATATTTCATTTCCCCAATGACCTTTTGCCGGTGAGACCAAAAATTTTTCCATTGGAATAGAAAGCACGTCATTCATTCTCATGAGTATTTTTGGAATATCCTCTGTAGCATGCGCTATAACATGGATGGATGTAGTAACTGTCAACCTTGAATTGTTTTACTAAAAGTTACCAAAACTAAGCTCATTTGTGTTAGATCCTAGGCAGCCTTTTCTATATCCATAGGTTGTTCTTCGGTATTTTCGGTTTTATTTTCAGTATCAACTGTTTCAACAAGTGGCTTATGGGACGACACAAGTTTAGTCTTCTTAATACCTATGTGTCGTAACGATGAAATTTTTCTTCCTTTTTCCAAAATTTCCCTGTTAAATTCACTATTGTCGTCAGTAACTTGTTTAATGAAAGTATTGAGATCCCATTGTGGTATTTTTTCAGATAATAGCTGGTGTATCACTCTTCTTAATTCATGTTTCTTTGAAGAGTTAATTCTGCGCTGGCTGAATGCAATAATTTCAACTCTAAACTCATCACCATCTTTTGTAGTGTAATTGTGTATATGGGTAATCATTGAACTGCCTCTCCTGACAAGACTTCTTAGGAACTCCTTTCCGTATTCATGTCCCTTGAAAATTGTGCTGGCGACACCTTCGTTTACCTTTTCGATTTCTACAAATACTTTGGTCTTATGATCCGCAGGGTCTTGTTTCTTTATATCAAATAATGTATTCTCTACGACCCGTCCAATTGCTGTATTGGGATCTGTGATAGGAAGATAATTAATATGATGCCCGCCAAAATCTCCAAAAGAATCTGGTGAATCGAGGATAAGCCACTGTTTGTCTCTCCATTTATCCCTAACTCTCCCGCCTCTTCTTGCACCTTTAGCCATAAAAAAATCGCCTATGACCAAAATATAAGTTGTGCGTTAATAAGGGTCTAAAAAAGTTATTTCATTACGGATTGATAAAAAAAAATTTAATCTGACATTGGTTTCCCGTCAGATGAATACTTTACCTTTTTGCTTTCAGATGATGCAACAGGCGCAGCACGATGTCTGTATCTTTTAGCTCTTGATGAGCCCAAAATGATTACGAAACCTATGAAAGCCGCCGTAGTTATTGCATACATCAACATGCCATCTGCCATTAACATTGCCTTCTCAGAGCTTGTTTAAAAATATTTATGGATCCCGTTTATTAGTTTTTTGAAATTCCTTTGTTAAATATTAAAATAAATTGAAATTATTTCTAATTAAAATGTAAAAACGAATCAAAAACCTTCCCTGAAAAGGGAGAAAGGATAAAATAAAGCTTTTGGCCGTCCTAACGGATAATTATTTACTCCTTGTTTCTATCGATGAATTATCAGATCATGTTAAATTGATAAATACGATATGGATGTTGTAAAAAAACTACCGCAGAGATCTGATATTCCCAGAGGTGTCA
Organism: Nitrososphaeraceae archaeon; assembly: GCA_036280615.1. Taxonomy (GTDB): domain Archaea; phylum Thermoproteota; class Nitrososphaeria; order Nitrososphaerales; family Nitrososphaeraceae; genus TA-21. Next base: position 4,119 of record DASUQJ010000013.1, on the reverse strand, counting down.
AATTACTTGCACTCATGTTCATTTTATTTCTACTTGCAACGAGAAAAAAGCAATACTACTAGAGGCTTTATCGAAGAAATTATAATCGATCTCTGCTATGTATATTAATTTTACCTACACTTTTCATGATAATTATTTTGGACTGACAAGAATTTTATTAATTCTTCTCTTTTCCCATACTAGCAAGTAAATTATGCCAATTACTAAAAGTATCTCCACTGACTTGGCCATGATTCCTGCGATATCAATACTTTCTGCCTTATTGTCTGGTGACAATGGGGGCGCCACGATTACTGAGTATGCATATAGTCCTATGAGAACGGAGGTTCCGATAAATCCAAAGAGATTCAAGGCGACCCGCTTCTTATATTGACTTAAAATAAAATTTCTATTGTTGCCAGAGTACGCTTCAGTAGTAAAATTCATCAAAATATACAAAATCCCATATGCGACCTGAGCTCCTGCTGCAGCCATTAAGAAAACTGAATAATAGATTTGTTGAGAACCATGTTCGGGAAAAATTGCCAAGTGAACCACGCCCCCTGCTATTGCAAGTAACATAATGATGTACTTCAGAGTTTCTTTTTCTGGTACCGCGCCAGTAACAGAGATCTGCCTTCTTCTCTTCAAATATGTTCTACCTAAGACTAAACCTAGAACTATGATGGGGGTCAAGATAGAAATGACCAGTAGCGAATTTCTAACCAGTCCCCACGAATCCGAGATAGAAACATTGAATATCACACGTTGGCAATTACAATCCACTATACTAGACAGAATGGATCTCGGGGCATCTAATTGATTGTGATTCACCATTTTGTCATCGTTTGCTACACTAAGTACTATTTCATATGAACCAGAATATGGAAACACATAGTATAGATTAAAATCTCCAATATCTCGTACAGTCCACGGGAAGCCTTTTACTCTTTCACCAGTGCTCTCTTGATATATCTCTACCATTGTCTCAATATCATAAACATCATTTCCATCAAAATCCTGTACGCTGAACGTTATCTCCGTTGGTTTATCGGGTGCCGCGTATTCCGGATCTAACGCCATATACGGATAATACTTTCCCATTCCATCCCTATTTGATCCCCCATTATAATGAGGAGTGTGAGAAAGATGTGCAAATGAGAGAAAGTTAGGAATAAAAGTTGATACCAATATGAAAATTAAGATTGAAATCAAAACATAATGGATTTTCATATTATTGATGTGAGATCTAGCGTAATGGTTTCATATAAGTCGTACATGCTGTTTAGGAAGTTCTATCAGAATCAACACAGTTTGTGCCGAATTGATGTCTGTACTTAAAGATGACTTTACAGACGTCGTACTTAACTTTACAGACGTCGTACTTAGTACTTCATATTGAAGACGGAATAAGAAAAATTTATTTCAGCAATCAATTAACTCCTTTCTCTATATTTGGGTAAATTGTTAAGCGCAGACGAATATTTGAATAATTTTCCTCACGGTACATTTAGAAATAATCAAGAGAATGTGATTAAACAGATTTGTGAAGCTTTCAATTCTGGTTATAAACGCATTATTTTGGAAGCACCAACAGGGTTTGGCAAGAGTGCGATTGCAATAACTATAGCACGAACTCTTCGGTCCAGCTACATATGTACTGCGACTAAGGATCTTCAAACTCAATATTCTCATGATTATAAGTTTCTAAAAGTTGCTAAAGGAAAAAACAATTTTCAGTGTAGAGTAAAGGAAGACTTTATCGACGCTGGAAAATATCTTTGTGCTTCCTGTAATTCAAGAAGTGAAATTGAGTGTAAACATACGTCCTGTGACTACGGACCATGTTTATCTGATGAATCAATGGAAGGATCTGGATGCAAATACAGATCTTTCATAAATGATTACAAGATAGATAACAAAGGAAAGGAAAATGAAAGAATATTCATAAGTAGAGATAAATTAGAAAATTATAAAAATGAATATTCAGATTGGATTCATTTAAAAAATTTTGATTCTCCTAGTGAATGGAATCCGTGTTACTATTTTGACCAATTGTTTCAAGCTTTAAAGGCGAGTCATTCAATTTTCAATTACTCTATTTTTTTGTCGTTACTAGCAAACAAGAATATGATGCAACAACGAGAATTGCTTGTCTTGGATGAAGCACACCTGCTCGAAACCGAAATCGTAAAATTTAGAGGACTTTCTATATCAAAGAAACGCTGGCGTAGATATATTCATGACTTTAAGATGATCGATTATGGATACGATATGCATGGTTGGCTAGAATTTTTGATTGATTTGGAGAAGACTATGCTAGTTTTAATAGGATATGACTCTTTAGTATACTCACTGGTAAAGGAGCGGAAAGTAAAATATGGATATGACTCTACGAGAAATCCTATAGCCAAAAGCAGAAGAATAATGAGTGCGTCAGAACTGTTTGAAGATGATGCTAGTCTTGAATTAAAAATTACATCTGAGAATGGAAAAAACATACAAATTGATAAGGAGTTATTGATTGATATTGTTCAAGATATCGAAAAGCTTACAAGAACCATAAATAATATTCTTTCAAGCCCTAAAAACTGGATAGTCTCAGAAGTGTATAAGGAAAATTACGACGTTACCCGGGTAGAATTCAAACCGCTGGATCCATCTAAATATATTAAAGCAATTGTCGAGAAATGTCCGAAAACCCTTATAATGAGCGCAACTATTTTGAATCATAAAACGTTTGAAAAAAACATAGGTTTTGATTCAGAAGATAACAATACTAAATTTATACAAATTCAATCAGACTTTCCAATTGAGAATAGACCAATTTTTCCTCTGAGCGTAGAATATCTTAATTTTAGTAATTTACAGCAGACGGACGTAAAATCAAAGATATCGAGGGCAATTGACAATATAATGCATATTCATAGTAACGATAAGGGAATAATCCATACAAGCTCTTACGAGCAGCTTAATTTTATCAAAGAAAATCTTTCAAAAATGAATTCAAGGAGATTAATCTTGACTGATCCAGAAATTGAAAGAGATGAGGTAATAAGGGAACATGCAGAAAGCGCGAAACCAACCGTGCTCATTTCTCCATCACTTCATACTGGACTCGACTTGAAAGATCAATTATCCAGATTTCAAATAATTACCAAAGTACCTTATCCTAACGTGGCTGACAAATGGACTTCAGAGAAGAGGAAAATTAATAAGGATTGGTACTATTGGCAGACAGCTCTGAGATTAGTTCAAGCATATGGTAGATCTGTAAGATCTAAGGACGATTGGGCAAAAACCTATGTTTTAGATTCTGCGTTCAACTATTTTGTCAAGGTTAATAACAATATACTTCCAAAATGGTTCCTGTCTGCAATTCGAAACTAGCGTTAGGTTGGCGAATTTGGCTACGTAGGTCAATTAGCTTCTACTAACAATAATTGTACTCGATAAGGAACTTACTTGGTCTTTTAGTACTCCTCTGCCCTTATATAAGGTAGCACAAGAATATCAAATTTGGATTTTATTACTTATTAAGATGTGTAGCTATACTATAGATAAGCAGCTTAGGTATCAGAAGGATTGATGGAAGGTTGTTAGTTTTTAGTGGCTAGGAAATGGCTAGTAGCTATTATAGATGATGAATCAGATATTGTTAACTTGTTCCGTGACGCTCTGAGCAAGATAGATGGATTGTCAATATTCACATTTACGGACCCCATGGTAGCCCTTGAACACTTTAAGATTAACAAAGGTGCTTATGCACTCATAATCTCAGATTTAAGAATGCCTGGGATCAATGGCACAGATTTAGTTTACAAAATAAAAAAGGAGAATCCCTTAGTAAGAACGTTACTTATGACCGCATTTGAAGTGGATGATAAAGTATTCGAGGAATATGTAAAGAATGATATAATAGATGGCTTTATTCAAAAACCTGTAAAGTTGCGAGATCTGCTTTCAGAAGTCCTTAAACAAGTAAGTATTTACAAGAGGATAAAATAAATCTCTTTCATTTACTGGAATGCATATATCGACTAGAATACTTGTCTGATTTAACTTGCAAATTCCTTACCAAAACTCTCTTCCAGATAGTTCCTTTATGAAAAATCTAATAAACGATCAATTTTCAATAAG
>DASUQJ010000012.1:0-7670 GCA_036280615.1 Nitrososphaeraceae archaeon | reverse complement strand
TGAATTTTTGCTTCTATTAACTCAAGTGATCGGATATTCCTTTTGTCAGTATTATGCACTTTGAGATGTTTCTGCAAAGCCAATGCCTTTTGAACAAGTTGGTTGAGGTCTTCGGGCATCTCTGGAGTAGAATTATTTTCTTCAAGCAGCTGATTTATTCCCTTTCCCAATATTGGTTTTATTAAGGGAACTCCGTATTGGTCTCTCATTCTAATCCCAATTTCACTTGGGCTGAGTCCATCCTTTGAAAGTTGAACAATAATAGTAGATAATTCTGACTTTTGATTTATCCAAGATGGAGTATTGTAAGAAATAGGTCGTGTTGAATGGGACTTCCCGTGGGTGTGAGCGTGAATTCGAGCCATTTAAGTAGGAATCAATAACGAGCATCTTAAATGTTACTTAGGAACTATTGACGAGAAATTCCTAATTCTACGATTAAAAGCATCGCAAAATTTGCTATAAATTTTTTCAACACCAATAAGGTTATATAATTGGATTCAAAACTACAAATTTAGTATGAACTCACTTACAGTCGTTACAATAGCAGCCATACTAATTGCAATGGGACCTTTAGCATTAACCTTGTATCAAACCGCGAGTGCACAATATACAACGGGTCAAGATACGGGAGCACTTAGTGTAGAAGAACAACTCCGTCTGGCTAAGGAAAAAGTATCTAATGCTCAACAAGCTGGCGCCTATGGTTCTGGAACTGCATTCTTTGGCAAGAACATTGGTGACGCTGCAATATACACGGGTGCAATAGTTGCAATATTTGGAGCCGTAGCTGCTGCATTCATCGTGATGAGCAGAGGTAAAAAATCCGTAAGGGCATAGCGGTACTTTACTACTATTTTTTTATTTTATATTCATTAGTCAATTATTTGTAACCATAAATTCACAATTTCTATCGTTCCATTACCCTCTCATGAACTGACCCTAAATTTATATGTGGATTTGATATCTTTTCGATTTTCGTATATATCTGATTTTCTGGATTGTTTTCCGACCCCGTTTCAACTATCTCACCAAAATGTATATATCATAGAATTAATGTGCTAATAGATAATGAGCGGAATTGAAGGACTTTTTACAATGATTGGAAATACACTACACAGTCTAATCGGTCAAATCGGTCCATCGTACGATCCTTTGTTCTATGATGTAATGGTCTACATATTTGGAACAATAATGTTTGCAGTGTTCTTGCTGGCAGTAATTGCTTTCTATATGAGGAGAAAGGGCTTAGGTGGCGGTTCTGCAAAGGAAAGCTGGATAAAAGAGCTAGACAAGTATTTCGAATCAGGACAGATAGGTCTGATTCCTGACGAAAAACATCATTGGTAAGTTACAAAAAAGTCAAACCTACAAAATTCTTATTTTTTGTTTTATTTTTTCAATTAAATTAAAACCAACATTAAGCTAGAATTCAGCAAAAAAAACATAACAAAAAAAATAAAAAATTGTCAGGGTCAATAATGACTATTGAACTTCTATGGCAGATTCGGTGAATCCAAATTTAACTAGGTAAGACTTTACGTCTTCCCTGTGATCTCCTTGCAACATTATAAATCCGTCTTTAGCTGTTCCTCCGCAAGCTAATTTGCTTTTCAATTCTTTTACTATGTGTTGTATGTCGCTCAACTTTGGATCAATACCTTCAATCATAGTAGTAGTTTTGGAAAATCGTCTTGTTTCAAGTCTTATAACAATTCTGGTTTCTTCTTTATCCAACTCGCCACATGCACAGAGATCGTTTGGGAGTCCACATTTTTTGCAAATCACCGCCATATTATAATTAATTTTCATTTAAGTATTCTCATTATTAAGCCTTGCCCGATAGAGTACAAGTAACAGGATTCATAATTTGATTGCAAAATTCAGGATTCAGTTGTTATTATCAAAATAATAATCGCAGAATTATTATTACAAATATTTAGAATACTTTAATTTACATGATCGCAAGATCAAATGCACAAGATGTCAGTATCTGATGATAGGTATAGAGAAAACATGAAAAATGCTGCTGAATTCTTGCTCAAGGGAGGAACCCTGCTTTCTGAACCATGCGAGAAATGTAGTGGTATACAAGTTAAAAAAAACGATGAGATCAAATGTATTATTTGTGGGAACACGATTTCGCCAGCAGACAATAAAACAAAAGAAATTGAGAAAATTGTTGAATCCGATTATAGAAATAAAATGGTCGAGAAAATTGGAGAAAGACTTCAAGAGTTAATAACTGGTATTGGATCAGATAAAAATTTCGCTGAGGAGGAGCAAAGATTGAGAGTCATAGATACCTATATTATTATTTTAGAAAAAATTAAATTATTAATTTGAATATTAAGACTCTCTAATTTAAAGTACAAATAAATCGGAATGTATTTAAGACATGATTCATCAAGGACTTTTACATTGGGTGAAGGAAAGAAAAAGAATGCACCATTGCCTGCATCGAGCGCAGGATTATTAAGATTTTTTGAAGATGAAACTCGTGGTGTAAAAGTAAAGCCAGAAGTTATACTAGGTATAACTGGTGCTCTCATAGGAATTTCAATAATTATGAGACTCGTATTCCCAGTATAGAATACCATCAGTAACATTAATTGATAAGTGAAGACAGTGTAACTGACATTCATAGAAGATGGTATTTTACACTCTTAAATCCGTCTTCGTACAAGACGTCGGCAATTATCGCGATAATTGCATCAATTGGAATAATAGGCATTAATCATGGTTCATATACTCTTACAGAACTAACAATACATTCCGTTTTGGCGGTTGGCATAACTACTGTAGGATTTTTTTTAGATTTATTCCTACTCAGCGGAACGCCAACAAATAAGATTTCAAAAGTGATTCATGTTGCAGCATTTTCAAGCTCATTTTGGCTAGTAACTATTTTGTTAGGATTATTGACAAATAGTATTTTTGGTAAAAATTCAGATTTTGTTACTTACTGTCTGGGAGGAATGTTCATCGCAAGTAGTCTTCGCTATGGAATCTTTGTTTCAGTTTTTGGATCAAGAATGCTTAGATCGATACTAATTGCATTTGTTTTACCTGTTATCTTTTTTATTAATATACTGCCATATTCTTATTCATTTATTCTACAAGAGCATCTTAGCGTGTTGATTATGGGTTCAACAATATTTACAATAGGGGTTGTATGGTCCATATTGGCTGACAGAGCAGGATATCCAAATTTTAAAAGCACTTTTAGCGTACTACAGGCTTTTCTATCTGCATGGACAGAAAATAAGCAAGAAAAGATCGAAGAAATATTTGAGTCAAGATCGAGTGTAGATGAAATTAGAACTAGAATGATGAAATTTGAAAGGGAAGGAGATAAACAAGTATTTGTTGTTTTACCTGATATACATCCAGGCCCATTTAATCCGATAGGTGGAAGCAATCTTCCCCAAAAGCTTTTCAATTTCTTTGAAAATAATGCAATAGTGTTACACAGTATTTCTGACCATTCTAAAAATTTGCCTACAACAGCTGAAGTCAACAAATATCTTGATTCATTAAAAAACTTGATACCAAAATACAGCGGTAATGAGTGTACATTGCCATTAATCACAAAATCAAATGATTTCACATTAACATGCATTGGTTTTAAAACTAGCGTACTTATGATTATTTCAAAGGACAGCGGGATGGAGGATCTTCCATACACAATTATAGAAAAAATAGAACAATTTGCCAAGGAGTTAGGATTTTCTGACATAATGATTGTCGATGCGCATAATGCATTGGGAAGTAAAATATCATATACAGAGGAAACAGCTCTTACTGCTCTCGCCTTAACTTCATTAGAAAAATTGGAAGGAAAACAATATTACACGTACGAAATTGGATATTCAAACTCATTAACTTCAGTGTTCAGGATTATTGAACTTGGTGGAGCTGGAATCGGTGTTCTCAATCTTCGGATCAACAATGAGGATCATCTTATTGGATGGTCAGACTCAAATAATCTTGTCAATGGGTTACGAATACGAATTCTCCGTGAACTGAATAAGGCAGGAATCAACATGTTGGAAATATGCTCATCCGATACACATTCTAGTTCGGGGAAAAGAACTCGTCAGGGATATTATGCATTGGGGAATGTTACTAATGACAAAGATATAATCAGGGCCTTTAGTGAGATATCTAGTAAGGCGATGTCCAAGACCACTCCTGCGAGCTTTTCATATTTGGATTCATATTCACAAATAAAATTAATGGGGCGAGATCAATTCGATAACTATGCAACAGCATTGAATAGATCAATGGATATCACAAAGGTTTCACTTACGATCACAGTGATCTTTTACATCACGATGTTAGTTATTTCATGATAGTACGTATCTCTTATTGGACAATAATACTATTTTTTCTTCAATCGTTCTCTTTTTTTGATAACACTATGGTATAAGTTTTTTCTAAAGTCTGCGACATCATGTGCTATACTTTCAGAACTTAATGCCAGTATTTGGCATGCTAGAATTGCGGCATTTATAGAGCCATTAATTGCTACACACGCAACTGGAATTCCGCTAGGCATCTGGACAATTGAAAGAAGAGAATCCATTCCCTTTAGATTGTGGCTCTCTATCGGAACACCTATTACTGGCAACGTAGTCAAGGATGCAATCATGCCGGGCAGGTGTGCAGACCCTCCAGCTCCTGCGATAATTACCTTAAGCCCCCTTTTTTTGGCAGTTTTTGCGTATTCAAACATTAGTTCTGGGGTCCTATGTGCTGATACAATTTCCATTTCATAAGGAACATGGCCCTTCTCTAAAAATTCTGAGGCTTGATTCATTACCTTTAGATCCGAATCACTTCCCATGATAATCCCAACAAGCGGTTTAATTTTCCTTTTTGTTTCCACGTGGCTTCCCTACTCTTAACAAATTCCTTACTCTCCTAGCACTAGATAATGCTTCCTCTATATTTTCTGCAGTTATGGTGAAATGGCCTAGTTTTCGTAGAGGTTTTGTTATCATTTTTCCGTAAAAGTGCAGCTTTAGGCCAGGGATCGCAAGCGCCTTATCAATTCCCTTAAAGGAATATTCCCCAGTATAATTAGGGATTCCCAAAATATTCATCATAACCACAGGTGAAATCAATCGGGGCTTTACTAATGGTAGACCAAGTATTGCTCTAATATGTAGTTCGAATTGAGAAACACTACATGCTTCAATTGAATAATGGCCAGAGTTATGAGGTCTCGGGGCTATTTCATTTATCATTAATTTATTGTCGTCGAGAAACATTTCGATACCAAATATTCCAACGCCTTTCAGTGACTTGACTACTTTTTCTGCTATCGATTTTGCATTAGACTCTACGTTACCATTGACTCCTGCCGGGACTATAGTAGTATCCAAAACACCGTTTGTATGTATGTTTTGAACAAGCGGAAACGACACTATCTGCCCACGAGTATTACGAGCAACCATGACGGATACTTCCTTACTAAAATGAATGAATTTCTCTATCATGCACTTTCTTGCTTCAAAATACTTAATCCCCCTTTCAACATCCCTCGGAGATCTGATTAAAAAATTTCCTCTGCCATCATAGGAATCTTCACATGCTTTTAGAACTAATGGATAATCAAATTCCTTGCAAATTTTTCTTACTTGTTCCACCGAAGTAACTTCTTCAAATTCTGGAACTGGAATTCCTTTAGCTCTTAGAAATATTTTTTGTCTTAACTTGTTTTGAATCGTATTTAGTACACCAGAAGAGGGATGAACTGTGTGACCCTTGGATTCAAGATCTTTTAGAACGGAAGAATTTGCTAGCTCGATTTCATAAGTTAACACATCGGATTTTTTTGCAAGTTCTAGGATCGATTTTTCATCTTTAAAATCACTAACAATCATTTGATCGGCAATAGTTGAAGCTGGACAAGTCTTATCAGGATCCAAATATGCTAGATTTAATGACATTCTTTTTGCTTCAATACCTATCATTTTTCCGAGTTGTCCACCTCCTATGATTCCCAATGTAATATCATTGGGCGAAAGTCGTGATTTATCAAACGAGGGCTTCATCGATAGAATACAAAATTATTGGAAATTTAAAGTACCTAATATTCCTTTAAACTTTAAAAGTTTATAGATATATTTATTGATATGAGTCTCGAAGGAAAAGTTGCTATTGTAACAGGTGCAGGAGGCGGAGTCGGAAGGTCTACCACTGAACGCCTTGTTAGTGAAGGATGTAGAGTGATTCTGGTAGGTAGAGATCGCTCGAAATTGACAAAGGTTATTTCGGATAGTGATAATGCCAATAGTTTACTCGCTGTTAGTGCGGACATTACCAAAGAGGCAGAAGTTCTAAATGTAATTGAACAAACTATATCGTCCTTTGACACAATAGATATCCTTGTAAACAATGCAGGCGTCCTAAACGACCCAATCCCGTTTCACAAGATGAGTGAAGATCAATGGGACAATCTTATTTCCACAAATTTGATAGGGACTTTTCAGATGACTAAAGCAGTTCTACCACTATTAATGAAAAAGAAAATTGGAAATATTGTCAATATCTCGTCGTTGTTGGGGATACGAGCTATACCAAATGTTCCTCTATCAATTTACGGTGCTACCAAAGCTGGTATCATAATGTTTACAAAGAGTATCGCAGTTGAGTATGGACCATATGGTATTAGATGCAATTGCATTGTACCATCTACAATCAGGAGCCCCATGATAGAACCTTATTTACAAGATGAGAAATCTAAAGAGTTACTGGAGTCGTCATTTCCCTTGAGGAGGATAGGAAATACTAACGATATTTCAGGTGCAGTTGTGTATTTATGTTCAGATAATGCAAATTGGATCACTGGAACAACTTTGACCATTGATGGCGGCTACTCTGCAAAATAAAAAGGACAAAAATAATGATTGTAAAAAGATTGCTTACTAATTCAGGATTTCAAGCTAGATCTCCTCTCCTTTATCAATGGGATTATCTTCTCAACTATTATTTCATGAAAATTATCTGTTCCGGCGTCAAGAGAAAGTATTATCACAAATGATAATTTTCTATTATCATCGGTTACGGGAATAGTAGCTCGTATAAGTCTGGAATAATGAGAACTTGCATACTGTATCTTGCCCAGTAAGACTTCCCATCTAAGTCTTGTAAATTGTCTGGTCGCTGCAGTGATGGCATACTGAGCCCTCTCTTCTGAAGAAAGGAGTGGCTTGATACCCTTGCGATGACTAATGTGTAATATTATTCCATCTTCATTCGTAATTCCCGCAGACCTAATTGAAGTATCAACTTTAATTATGTCTTGACATAACATCTTGAATACTGAATTTTTCAATAGAAAAAAATTAGCAAGCGGTAATTTTAATGTCTTTATTTTGTATCCTTCTTGCAGGCAAAATATCTTGCAGACTGCACACATTACACAGTAACTAACTTCACTTTAACCAATATTAGTAAAAAAGAACTATAGATACCTAAGAGCCCATCATTCCGGGCATTTTTATAGGTGTCCGATATCCTGTAGTTATGTTTATGCCCTTGTCTGCAACGATCCTAACAAGATTCAAGTTACTTCCTTCTGGGGGTGAAAGTGAAATTTTTTCTCCAGGATTGATAGTTTGGATAGTTTCGGTTTTAATTCCATAATCAACTACAATATG
>DASUQJ010000011.1:0-8452 GCA_036280615.1 Nitrososphaeraceae archaeon | reverse complement strand
GTCAGGTATATTTGGTTATAGTAATCTTCGTACTAAAATTATACCTTAATTTATGTACTATTAATTTTACCTTGACTATCATACAGCAATTCGTTACCTAATCCAAATATACTTGCTAAGAGCTAAATTTCATTAGTGTTATGTCATGGTAGGTAGAATTATTGCCCTTATTGTAATAAGTAGCATAATATCGTTAGGGTCTACTATTCATGGCCACTCGTACGGAAGTTTAATTACCGGAGAGAATGGACTTGATAGCAATCAAGTTCAACGATATTACACAATTGCTAGTCTTATCAATAATCAAACCTCAAATAAGGAAATCATGATTGAGCTGAAATCTCAACTAGAGAATTCTGACCCGTTTAAGTCACAAATTAGTAGTAATAAGGGTAACACTCTCAACTTGTCTTCGACCCAGGACGTCGTCTCAAATGATGTGAATTCAAATGATGTGAATTCAAATGATGTGAATTCAAATGATGTGAATTCAAATGATGATGGTGAATGCAGTTCAGATTGTTCTGATAAATTAAAACCTATAAGAGATGATATCCCATTTGAATTACCAAGTATTCCTTTTCCTTAAAAATCAATTATTATTTATCAAATGGACAATTTGAAGTCATTTAAATTAAGTTAAAAATATATAAAAAACAAAAATAAGGGGAATATGCTAGATTACAGTGCATATGGGCTTTGAAAGGATGCTTATTCTCGGCTTTTCTGGGACGGTTTTAGCTCTAATGATGTTAACAAATATTGGATCTGCTGATGTATATGGAATTGCAATAAAGATTGACTCTCCTCTTGGTAATCAACAAGTTCCTGTTGGTGAACTTACCATATCTGGAACTTCCACAGACAATTCAACTTCACAATGTCAGGTTTATGTAGATTGGAATAATCTAAAGCCCTATCAACTCGCCACACCAACTGGATCAAACGGATCTTCGGACTTTTCAACATGGAACTTCACCTATACTTCCAAATATCATCTTATTCAAACAGGACTGAATGATTTAACATCAAAAATTACTTGTCTAGTTCCACCTGCCGGACCAACCGTTACTAAGTGGTATAGCATAAACGTTACAGGAACTACATCTCCTAATCAATCAAGTAGTGTAGAATTACCATTACCAACTGCGAATAACAAGGCTTCGACTTCGGATGTTCAAACTACATCGCCGCAAACAGAAACACCAATTGACACAACAAATGCATCAAATGCATCAGACTCGGATAAAATAGCGCTCGATCTGAGTGTGGAACATAATCCAGTCTCAGCTGGGGAAAGGCAAACAATTACACTCACCGCATCGGATCCCCTCACCGGAAATGCGCTTGATAAGGTATTTCTACGATTGACCATCAAAGATCCATCAGGCAATATTATAAAGGATTATACTGATAATGATGGAAAACTCTCACCTTCATTCAGGCTCAATGAGGACATAACAGGAACGTTTTCAGTTTTAGCAAGCGCCTCTCAGGCAGGCATCGAAACTACAAAGTCTTCGACATTTGTAGTCCAGTAAATTGAATATATAAAGTAGGAAATAGATCTAAATAGTACCTTTTTCAATCCATTCGCTTTGGTTATATGTGACATTTCATTTCGCAGCCTTTTTACAAGACCTGAATCTCTGAATATCTTGAATGAAGTATGCTTTATTTAATGACTTGCAAAATCTCAATAGTGAAACAGTTTAGATCGGTTCAAAGTGCTAAAACCAATTTAAAATCCACTTCCCTTGAATTGAACAAGGGTTTAATCAACTTCACTTTACTATGTTAATGCAAAACTAAATAATTTTTTAATATCTTATGTATCATCATGTATCATCATGTAGAGGAGGATCAACAGGCTCTCCTCTTACATCAAATAGTCCCATCCACCCTAGATCCGTAAATTCTGTCTGATGCGCATGGAACATATAGGTCCCGGGATAAGCGTAAGTAAATTCCATAATTCCTCTATCTCCCTGCGATAATGTCACTATGTCTGTACTATAATCCGCAGTTTCATCTGTACCGGCAGTATAATAATCAAACATTGCTCCATGTAAATGGAATGAATTTACCAAATCAAATTCCAGCATGTTTACTACGTAAATACGATACGGCTTGCCAGTTTGTAATACAATCGGATTCATCATAAAGTCAAATGCCTTTCCATTAACTGTGTAAATTTCATTAGTTCTATCTACCCCACCATCGTCCTCATCCGTAACTTCATCTTCCCCGCCGTCATCTTCCACTTCATCTTCCCCACCGTTATCTTCCTCATCAGCATGTTGCATGTTAGATGAATCATGCGTCATGTTGGCGTCCATGCTGGTTTCGTTACTAAGGGCATCGTCAGTCATGTTGGCGTCCATGCTGGTTTCGTTACTAAGGGCACCGTCAGTAATGTTGGCGTCCATGCTGGTTTCGTTACTCTCAGTCATGTTAGATCCTTCATTATCGTCTTGTTCAATTGCCTGAAATAAGGCAGCTGGGGGTATTTTGGTTGGTCCCTCCAAATCAAGATCCAAGTCATATCCATTTAGGAGCATAGCCATTTCCGTCATTTGCGGCCGGGGCTCTTTTGGATCAATAATCATCATTCCGTATAGCCCCCTATTGATATGATCAGCAATAGGATCTACATGACAATGATATGGATATACCCCATATGGCTGCGCAATAAATTCATAAGTGTAACTTCTACCTGGTGAAATAGCACCACCCGGATATCCTCCCATTGAAACGCCATCATTCTTGGCGTAATGGATAGAGTGAGTATGAAGCGAATGAGGGTTTGAATTCTCGTTACTATTAATAACTCTAATACGGACGAGATCGCCTTCTGTAACTCTTATAGTAGGCCCGGGTATTGTACCATTAAAGGTCCATGCGTCTAGGATATGCCCTTCGTATGATACAGGTATCTTTTGATTTTCCTCGACAATAAGTGTAAATTGTCTTACAGTCCTTCCGCTTTCATCCTTCGAGACATGGCCACAATTGAAATGAGTAAGGTATTCTACGGGGGTGGGTTTTTTACCAAGATCCGTAGTACAGTTCTTAATTTTATCGTATTGCTCTTGAGAAATGGGAGGTCCAGGGGTCTGGCCATATACAGGCTTATTCAAGAAAGGAAAATTTAAAGATGAAAAAATCAAAATAATTGACAAAACCACTGCAAAAAGATATGCATTTTGCCTAAACACAATTTATCAAACATATTCTTTGATATAAAAATGTTAATCATTTTCAAATTTCTACGAGTGATATAAAAACGCAACTAATGAATTTAATATTTTGTTCTGTAGTGTAAGCATTTTCAATAATTAAACTAACTATAAAAGAAAATACTATTTGCTCAACAATTCAAATAAGTCCGAATATTTATTTTTCAGCAGGCTATTCTGATGATAAAATAAAAACGACCTGCTTGTAAACATTGAATAAAGTTCAAAGTTGGTAAAAACACTGTGAGCAGATAGCTTCAATCATCCTGGCTAGAAAAAAAAGAATTCATGAAAACTTCTAATAGGATTCAAAAAATAGGAACCAAATATTAGTAAAAGATAACATAATATGATTCAGAAATATCTTACCTAGCCTTTAAAAGATATAATTCTATCATTAAATTCAATGGAAAAGTCAAATGGAACAATGATAGCTGTAATTTTAGCAGCTTTTAGTCTAGTCTTCTATTCATCCTCTCTCATTCACATAACATTTGCGGAAGAAATTGAGCTAAAAAGTGTAGGTAAGGGAGATATTTCCTGTAAAGGTGGAGAAGAGATAAAGGATGTCAGGATAAATTTTTTCGTGTCCTATGATGAGGCAGCGACCTTTGCCGAATGGAATATCGATCATGAAAAATTTGGATCATCGGGAGGAATCATTACCGATATAAAGGCGTCATCAGGTAGCTTTGCTTTGAAGGGGGTCGAAGCCTTTGACAATATTTGTGATAATGAAACACCAGCTGACATTAATCTTTCAGGACATTGTGGATCAGGAAATGTAAGATTAGTATCTGATAATGGGAACAAGGGTACCTTTACGTCTAATGTAAAATGCAGCTGAGCATATGTAGATTAGAATTACGGCATAGAATAGTTCTATCTGAAAAATTTAAACAATAAGGTTATCCTAATCAATGATGACTTAAAAGATAATAAACATTACAATATTAACAACGATCGAGCTTGAACATCTCTTCTCTAAAGAACTGGCTTCCCATAGTTGCCATTTCAGCTGTAATCCCTATCATCATTAGCCTTATTCTAGGAATCTCGATAATACAAGCACTCGTCGCTTCTGGTCTCACTATCATGCTTGTAATAAGCGGGTTTATTTTTAGATCACATGGGCGAGACAGAAAGCAGGGTTATGAAAATTCATAAAAAATTATAAAAACTCTTTGTATCAGGCCAATTTGGCAATGGGAGATTCACCGCTAATAACTCCCTCGTATAGTATGCTTAACATCATATTGTAATATTGCAAAAAGGATCTACCCTTTTCTGTTGCACGATAAGTCAATATACCATCATCTAGATTTTGTGTTATTAGTTCCTTTTCTAAAAGTTCGTATAGGTACCTATTAATTTGCTCATAGCTCAAGTTTCCCTTGTACATAATGTGGGTTTTTCTTATACCTGCTTTACATAGATCTACTATGTCTGCCATAATCTGGATTTTTCCTCTATTATTTTCATTTTTACAGACCGTTTTGCTCAATTCGTTATTATGAAAGATACCTAAGTAATTAAGGGGAACCATGAAATTACATTTTGGAACGATCGTTCCTACTCAGAGCGGTACAAAAACTGTTTACCCTAATTTCTATATGAATCGTCTATATAGTAACTAAATTTGGGATTTCGTCTCACGCCGTATACGAATCTATATAATAATAGCACGAACTATTACCATTTCCATTCATGAAAAAACAATTCAGAACTGACATAATGAAGATAAATGAAAAAAGACCTAATGATGTTATCATTTCAAAAGCGTCAAAATTGATCTGCAGAGGGGAAATTATAGCATTCCCAACAGAAACAGTATATGGATTAGGAGCAAACGCTCTGGATCCATCAGCGGTATCAAAAATATTTGAAATTAAAGGCAGACCTTCAGATAATCCACTAATCATCCACATAGCAGATATGAAAACATTGAGGACTCTGGTGAGTCAAATACCCTCCAGAGCAAATCTAATTATTAAAAAATTCTGGCCCGGCCCAGTGACTCTCGTTCTCAAGAAATCAAAGATTGTACCTAAAATTACTACAGGAGGTTTAAGCACAGTGGCTGTGCGTATGCCAAGGAATAATGTTGCCCTGGCACTAATAAGAAAGTCTGCTCTCCCTATTGCTGCCCCATCTGCAAACATTTCTGGAAGACCTAGTCCTACAACTGCCACTCACGTGAAAGATGATCTTGATGGAAAAATAAAATTAATTTTGGATGGCGGTAGTACGAAAATTGGAATTGAATCGACAGTAATTGATATGACACAACCCATTCCAATGATACTAAGACCAGGTGGAATCTCAAAGGAGTCGATTGAAAATGAAATAGGTAAAGTTCTTTTTCATAATTCTCTTATTGGTGTTGACAGGAAAAAGATCAAGATTTACAGATCCCCGGGTATGAAATACCGACATTATTCTCCAAAGGCCCACGTTATGCTAGTCGAAGGCCCCGAAAATGACGCAAAGAGTAAGATAATTCAATTGACTGAAAAATTAGAGGCCGAAGGCAAGAAAGTTTCTATTATGACCGCTAGTAAATCACTAAAAATAAATTCAGAAAAAATTCAATATATGGGAATGTCGTTAGAAACAATCGCAAGAAATCTATTTGCAAATCTCCGGCAAGCTGACAAAAATAATATAGATGTCATAATAGTTCAAGGAATTCAGTATAACAAGATAGGTTTTGCCATCATGAATAGGCTAAAGAAGGCAGCCATTACGAATATTAGGGCATGACCTGAGATAATGGGAAAGTTAATTCTGATTTAAACTTGATATAACATTCTTGATAACTGAAGTTCTTCCGAGATAAGATCCAATTTTCTTAAAATTACAACTATCCATGAATGGAATAATTGATATTGTTCTAGTGCCTGTTAATTTTTCAATATAATTTGGAGTCATAGATTCCACAATATTTGGATGTTTTGGCATTTGATTAAATATTACCCCGATAATTGGTATTTTGTTTACTTTGCATGCGTTTATGGTCAAAACGGTATGGTTAATGGAACCTAGTTTAGGGCTTGACACTATAATTGTGGGTAGATTCATCCTTCTGATAACATCGACTAATGAAATTTTCGCTGTTATTGGAACCATAACACCACCAATTCCTTCGACCACAGTGAAATCGTATTTTTTTTTAAGAATATTAAATTTTTTAGTTACTATTCCTAGATCGACGGTTTTGTGCAAAATTTGTGCTGCCATATAGGGAGACGCTGGTATGGGGAAGAATATTGGATTCAGTATTTGATCAGATTCTTCAATATCTGCAGCTTCCGCTAGGGCGGCAGTATCACGAGACTTGTAGCGACTTGAGTACATATTGGATGATGTTGCAAATGGCTTCATAATGCCGACCCTTATTCCGTTTTTCCGGAGCACCCATACCAGGCCACATGCTATTGTAGTTTTTCCAATTTCAGTATCGGTTCCTGTAATAAATACACCTTGTAATTTGTCTAGATGTCTAGTTGATAAATCTCTTTTCGTAAAGAAACGTAAATTTACTATTATTTAGATTTTTTATCACATCTCATTGCTTTTAAATATGATGTATTTGTAAAAGATTTTTCCTAGTGTAGACGTATTCATGTTCCTCATATTCCTGTTTTTGACTCTTTATGTTAAAAGTAAAATTAAAATTCAATTGAAGGCCACTGTTTCTTAATTTGGATACCAAAAATGCAATAATGCTCATTACTTTTAGTATTGTTATTTTTTTGATATCGTCTTCTCATTCGCATGCAACTGAACTACAGATCAATAACATCACAGCAGCTAGTGTTACAGATTTCTATCCTAATTATCAAAAAACAACAATATCAATTAATGGATTTAATGTCTCAATGGCGATAGCGTCTACTGACGAACAGAGGATCAGAGGTCTCTCCGGACTGGAAAAGATGAATGAAAATGAAGGAATGATATTTTTATTTGATAAACCATCAAAGCAAGGGTTTTGGATGAACAAAATGAATTTTCCCATAGACATTATTTGGCTGGATTCAAACAGTAAAGTAGTCCACATCGAAAAAAAATTGGAACCATGCAAGGTATTTCAAGCATGTCCTGTTTATAATCCTCAAGTAGATTCATTATACGTAATAGAACTTCGATCCGGCTTTACTGATGATCATTCCATGAAAAATGGCATGATAATTAATTTCGAATTACCGGGGAACAGCGCCCGATGATAATTAATTTGTCTTGTTATGAATGCGGTAATACGTTTCTAATTTATGAAACACACTTCGAGTCCAAGATAAAAGTTTCAGTGGAAACAACAGGCAGCCCATTTGAAAATGAATCTACCTTCCCAAGTACAGAAAACAGAGCAACCGAAAGAAGGAAAGGAAAGAAACGCGAAAGCAGTTTTGCACACAAAGATCGTAAAGATCCTGAATTGGAGAAATAGAAAAAGGAAAAATTGTAGATATTTTATATGATTCTAGGTAGTCCAATATATATTTTATAGTAAATTTTTCAGATATACTTATATCTTTCAGAAAATAATTCACGTCATTGAAAATTATAAAAACAAGATCTAACAGAAGTTTTCCCTATAAATTTCATTTCCATGCAATTTTTATTGCTTCTATCCTACTAATCGCTGTTCTGATACCGACTACATTAAGTCTTTTTCCCCGACAATTATTGAATGAAGCTCGTGGTGATGATGTGGAAGGAACTGATGGTGATGACAACCTAGAAGGTTCGGATAATGATGATGATATTGAGGGAAAGGGTGGAGATGATCGTATCGATAGTAAGGGAGGAAATGACAGGAATACTGGAGATAAGAACGAAGGCGATGGTGACGGTGGAGATGATAATATAGACAGTGGTGACGGGAATGATGAAAATATTGGAGATAACCAGTTTGGTGGTGGTAATGGTGGAGATGATATTATAAACAGTGGAAATGGGGAAGTCGATAGAAATGTTGGAGATAACGAAGTGGGTGGTGGTAATGGTGGAGATGATGTTATAACCAGTGGGACAGGAGATGACACCAATGTCGGAGATAACGATCAGGGTAATGGTAATGGTGGAGATGATGTTATAAACAGTGGAACAGGAAATGATCAAAATACTGGGGATAACCGATGTTGTGGTGGTGACGGTGGAGATGATGTTATAAACAGTGGAGATGGGAGTGATTTGAATAGAGGAGATAA
>DASUQJ010000010.1:0-16280 GCA_036280615.1 Nitrososphaeraceae archaeon | reverse complement strand
GTGTAGGATATTACTGCACTTTTGTTGTTTGATTCAAAATTCGCTTAAGAACCTAACAATGTATAAATATTTTGTTGCGCACTTCCGCATTGATGGTCCCAATCATAACTAGGTAATGAGAGGAAGCCAGACGTTAATGATTTAGCGGTTGCAGATGACATCAAAGAGATTTTAGTCGTGCATGGATTTATGAGAGATAAAATTCTTATACAACGGTTAGCAACTTGGCCGAAACCCTTCATATCGATTATCATGTAGCACTTCTTATTTACAACTCGGCAAAAAAAATGTAGGCTACGTTTCCATGTTTTATTCCAACTTTATAGCTATTAATAGTATGTTACTATATTAAGATATCATACTATTTTTTGTTATTTCTTATCAGATTCCATTTACCCTGAGTTTTGAAGAATTTTGAAAATTATTTTTGTAGATATGCTATTTAACAAAATGTTCTTTTAGATGATATAATTTTTCAAGATATAGCGTGATATAATACATATTTTTACGAGATATGATAGCAAGACATAAAAAGTGATGCCTGAAAAAAGAACTATTATATAAATTATTTTAATCAATGACATACCTTGGTAATGATTAATATTTGGCCTCTGTTCTAATATATATATGAATAGTACTGAAAAACGACATCACGACGTAACACTGATAAATCATGTTGAAGAGTAGTTTGTAGAGGAGATTTTTTGAATTATAACACACGTTTGAACGCTAATTGGAGAAAAAAATGTGCGGAATAGCTGGTATATTAAATAAAAATAATACAGGTGTAACTGAGGATCTTATCCTCATGTTATCTTGTATGCATAATCGTGGTCCTGATGGTGTTGCAATACAAGTGGGACAAAATGAGATAAATTCATTGGAATCATCAGAATCTTCCGTCCCTTACACTGATGGGAGGTCTGGACTAGGTCACGTAAGGTTAGCAATAGTGGGTGGTCAATTAGGAAGGCAGCCATTTACCAGCTGTGATGGAAGACTAACATTGGGGCATAACGGTGAAATTTATAATTATAAACAAATCAAGAATAGATTAAGGTCTCAACATCATTTTATTAGTAATTCAGACAGCGAAGTAATAGTGCACTTCTTAGAAGAAGAATTAGTGCGATCAGCAAGTTTAGTGGAGGCATTGACTAAAATGGCAAAAATATTAGATGGAGTGTATAGTATTGCAGTTAAAGATCACAAAACAGGCGAAATAGCTCTTGTCAGAGATCTTTTAGGGGTTAGACAGCTTTACTATAGTGAGGATCCTGAGCAAGTAACATTTGCATCTGAGCAGAAAGCTATCTGGCTGTTAGGAGGAAATAAATCGGTCAAGAGAGTTATGCCAGGTCATGCCGTTATAATAAGTAATAATGGAAGTTTAAGAGAATACAGAATTGCAGATCCTCCTAGGACGTTAGATTCCAACAAGAAAAATTTCAGATACAACACTCTTGAAGAGGCGGTCAAAGCTTATAAGAAATCGTTGATCGCAGCAATGAGAAAGCGTACACACGGACTTGATAGCATAGGAATAATATTTTCAGGTGGAATTGACAGTGTTCTAGTTGCATGGTTGGCTAAAGATATGGTAAACGAGGTTATCTGTTATAATGCAGGTACTCTTGATTCATCAGATATTCTATTTGCAGATAGAGTAGCCAAAGATCTCGAGTTGACACTTAAGGTAAACGTTATTACCAAAAAGAGTACCCAAGAAATGTTACCAAAAATAATTTATGCAATTGAAGATAGTGATGCATTACAAGTTGAAGTTGCTCTACCTATATATTCTGCAATGGCTTTGGCAAGGAAGGATCATGTTAAAGTGGTATTCTCTGGCCAAGGTGTAGATGAAATATTTGGAGGTTATACTTGGTATCCGAAAATAGTAGCAAGTGAAGGGTATTCATCTCTCCGGAATCACATGATGGAAGATCTATTTTTACTCTACAAGGAAACATTAGAAAGAGAAGATAAAACAACTATGGCACATGGAATTGAAATGAGGGAGCCTTATTTGGACAAACAAGTTATCAAAACCGCTTTTGACATAAATCCAAGACTCAATGTGACAGGACCGAATGATAAGCTTGGAAAACAAGTTCATAGAACATTGGCAGATCAATTAGGGATTCCTAAGGAAGTAGCATATAGAAGCAAGGATGCCGCACAACATGGATCAGGAATACATTTCATGATCGATCAAATAGCACGGGAAAACAATTTTGATGAAAGTAGAATATCCTCTGGCTATCTGCGCGACCTTGAAAAGAGAGAGGTGCTTGGAAGTTCAAAACGGTATGGATTCAAATATGGAAATAAGGAATTATGGTTAACTTCTCCACATATTCAGCTGTATTTGGACAGGATATTTGAAAGCGTTTTTGGAAAATCAAAGAGTCTTATCGATACCTCAGGCGAGGAATATTTGTTGACCAACAGGGTAATAAAGAAAACCTAGTTCTTTCGATCAGATGTACCCCGTTCAAAAAGGATGAAAGAAAAACTAAGCGTAATTTTACTTGTTAACAATGTTGACAATAGAACTTTCTAGTTGTGCCAGCCTCAGAGGCTTTATTAAAACTTCAACTCGTTTGTTATCAAAAAGAGAAATTTTTGCAATCTCTTTAGTTACGGTCTCATATGCGGTAACTATCAGAATAGCAGCGGACGGATATTTCTCTATAATTTGAATTGCTGCGTCTATTCCGTTCTTATCAGCGGGTAGCTTATAATCGATTATTGCTACGTCGGGCCTGATTCTATCGTAGTCCGATATAATTTCATTTGCGGTTGTAGATGTGGCAACTACATTATGACCTTTGCTCAAAAGATAATCCTTATAGAGCAGAAGGATATCCTGTTCATCTTCTATAATCATAATACTGAATTGTTTTTTTTCTTTCTTGACCATTTGTAAGTGTTCTATGTTAGCTATAATATTACTTTAATGTCGCTATAACAGTAATAACGCTGTCTATGAAATTCCTTTAATATTGGTATAGAAAATAAAATAATGTCACCTTATTGAAACTACGCGGAACAAATAGCAGTGAAGTACAAATTTAATAACTATCCTCAGTTAAGAATCATGACCCAAGTCATTTGTCACTTATCGTTAGGGCCATTTGGAATTTGGGGAAAAATTTTCTTGATGTCCAGAAATCTTTTCCTAAGTGTTACTACACTTACGTTTCCGGCCAATGATATTCTAGATTGACTCGTCTTTTCTCCTTTATCAAGACATGCTCCATATAATACCGCAACGGCGATTGCACACGGATCTTTTCCAAAGGAAATAGGGTCGTCTTTTATCTGTGACATCATCTTGACTGCGTGTCTAAGAGTCCTTTCACTAATGGCTGCGTTATTGGCTATCCTTGCCAGATGAGACGTAGAATCTATTGAAGGAAGTCGAACTTTGAGTTTCCTTACGAGGAGTCTATAGCACTTACCTGCAAAAATCTTATCTGTATTGGATATTTCAGCAATTTCTTCAATAGTTCGTGGCACATTCATCTCCCTACAGGACACATATACACAGGCAACCACAAACCCCTTTATTGACCTCCCTTTTATCAAATTTTGATCCAGTATCTTTCTGTAGTAATAGGCTGATTTTTCTACTATGGTCTCACTTAGGGAAAGTTTATCTTTTATTCTTATGAGAACAGCGAAAGCATTCTTAAGATTTCTATGATAACTCCTGTTGTTGTTGGATATCTTATTCCATCTTCTCATTCTCTGTATTGCCGATCGCTGATCAACACTTATTGCAACACCGTCTGCATCCACGTTCGAATAAGAAATCATTGTCGACAGATTTTTATCATGATGCGCCAACGATGATGGAGTGCCCAAATTCATGTTACTTAAATTCGTATTGGTATCTAACAATGGGTCAATATATTCCCGCTCTACTGAAAGTACAATTCCGCAACCACTGCAAATTTTTTCACCAGTACCATGATCAAAAACAATACTTTCACCCTTACCCTTACAGTTTTGGCATTCTAAATTATCTTCGCTCACAGTCTTCGCTTCTTTTGCGAAGTCATTCAATGAAAAACTCATAAACAAATTTCTCTATCAAACTACTATTAAGAAGTAGGTATACAGTTGCCATATACTCATAGCATGCATTGCTATGTAACACATTCGGTTACATGCCAACACATTTATTTTTGAGATAATTATATGAATACTGTGACATCTACTACAAGGTCATTTCGTGTCGATACAGAATTATCTAGGGTACTTGATGAGGAGTCCGAGAGGATGGGAGTTTCTGTAAATGCTTTGGTAAATATGATTCTCAAACGATATTCGGAATTCACCCGGTTTCTTTCTAAAATTGATTTGGTAGTTGTAAATAGAGAGTTGCTCAAGTCACTTTTTGATTCCTACCCTGACGAGGACATATACGGCCTCGGAGTAGCTGCAGGAGAAATCATCCCTCGTGATACAATTCTTTTCTGGAAAAAGACATTAAATTTCGAAACAGTCTTGGAGTATATTGATAAAATAATTTGTCGTTATGGATTTCTGGGAACCTATGATGAAACCAATCAAAATGACAAACGAATTATTGTCATTAGACATCGACTAGGAAAAAAAGGCTCTGAGTTTCTTCATGGTTATTTGAAATCAACACTAAAAAGCACACTAAATTTGGACAGTTTATTTGAACTTACAGAATCCTCTGTCAAACTACAAATAAATCAGTAGTAATTACAAAAATTGAAAAATCTTTGATTGACTTAGAATGCAAATTACTTGATTGTCATTACATTGAGATTCTGAAATTGAACTTACACGGCAAATGTAATCGAATAATATTATAATCCCTTGGAGAATCTTAGGGTGTGAAAATTAGAAATCACGACATTCATCCTGCCCTGTTGATTATTGATATGCAAAACGGCTTTGTCAGTAAGGGAGGATCGTATGATTTAATGGGATTAAACGTTTCAAAATATAGCGAAGTAGTTCCAACACTTAAGCGCCTTATTGAATTTTGCAGGAAAATCAAACTACCCATTTTCTATTCTCAGGCAGTCAGGGAAGAATCTGGAATTGATCTTTTAACAAGATCTCACAGGATACTACCAAGATCAAGGGAAGAGAGAATAAAAAGACGACCGATCTGCATTAGGGGAAGCTGGGATGCTGAAATTGTTGATGATCTGAAACCTAGTTTGGACGACCATGTGGTAATTAAGAGGAGAGACTCCGTTTTTCAGGATACAGAAGTCGAAGTCTGGTTACGAAGTCTGGGAATAGATTCAATAATTTTTTCTGGAATTGACACATCGATATGTGTAGAATCTTCCTTACGTGATGCGTTCAATCATGGTTATGATATTGTACTGATTTCGGATGCTACAGCATCTAACAATCTCGACCATTACAATTCAACGCTAGATAATATTCGCAATTACTATGGATTAGTTATGAATCTTGACGAACTTATCACTAATTTTGGTAAAGAAAATGGATAACTAGTTGTTATTAGCATCTAAAGAAATTTATCTGAATAATCGTACGGTTGGTTAAGTAAAATTTCAATCAAAATCAGATACTTTGGTCTGTTAATTTTCCATCATATGCACCACATTGTAATAAATAATACTTCCAAATAGTTTGATTGAAATAATTCACGGACCATTTTTTCTGTAATTTTAATTCTTTTGGATCAGTTTTAAATCAATTCAATAAAAAATGAGCCTGTCGAGTCTTTTATTTCAAGAAAGAATAATGAAATTCTCTGACTTGGATATGAAGAATAACCTTTCTTTTTTGATATTTAGGTTAATCAATATCAACAGCCGGCCAATCGAATATCAACTGGGGGATAGAGTTAAAAGTGCTATCCCAACTTTCCAGTTGAACGTGTATAGAGGGCTCTCTTATGATTACCATAAAGACTAAAACCTTAGTGGATTCAGGCTCTGTAGGTATTGATGATGTGTATCTAGATGATATTATCTTGTTATTCCCCATTGACTCAAGGTCATAAATTCGATGAGTCTTTGATCACCCGTCATTCATGGTCTAGCGACCACAAGTTTGTTACTTTATGATAATCCGAAAGTGGGAATGGCTGCCCCGTTAATCACCCCAGAGTTAGAAGAACACAGAAATAATACTACGTTAGCTAGATCCTCTGCCAATAACCACTTGCTGAAGTCCGCTTTTGGCATTGCTTTTCGGTTTGCCTCAGTGTCAATTGTGGTCGGCAAAATGCAATTTATGTTAATATTATCTTCCTTGAATTCCTGGGCTGCTGATTCTACAAATCGTATCAAGGCGGCTTTTGAAGCAGCGTAAGCAGAGTCATATCCTTCTGATTTTAGGCCCGTCCTGGACGAGATATGGACAACTTTTCCACCATTTCCAGATTTCATGATTGGGATTACATGCTTGCTTATCAAAAAGGCAGACTTTAGGTTTAGATTCATCATTATATCCCAATCAGTTCCACTGAGTTCTGTGATGCTTTTACCACCTAGATAAGCTCCCACCACGTTAACAAGTATGTTTATTGTACCAAATCTTTCAACCAATATCGGTATCATTTTTAGTATCTGTTCTTCCTTTCCTATATCCAATTCAGTCATTTCAACTTTAGGGTTAGCAGTTTTTAGTTTCTCTGCTTCCTTCTCATTAAGGAAAGAAGAGATGGTTATCGCACCAGAATCTATAAATTTCTTTACCAATGTTCTTCCTAGAGCTCCGGTTCCTCCTGTGATTAATACAACCTTATTTGGAAAATTGTATGTTACACTCATTTGTCTCTTGAATTATGCATGATCATATTAGTATATATCGCATTACTAAAATTGTGATCTATCTCGATTTACTGTAAATATGTGTTCTAAGAATTCTAGAGTTGATTATTGTTACACGTACTATAAAGTCCAATTCGAATAGAAAAACAATTCAGGGAACAAGATCTGAGCATTCTTGGAAATTAGCCATTTGTCTTAATTAGTGAAATTATTTTACTTTCCCTCCTAATTGATATGCTGATATGCGTATGGACTGGGTGGGATTTGAACCCACGACCTTTTGCTTGCGAAGCAAACATTCGTACCACTGAACTACCAGCCCTCAGACTGATGATCTAAATCCCTGATATAAAATGTCGTAGTTATTTTTATCAGTTTGAATAGAATTGTGGTGGGGTGCTACATTGCTTTAGGCTATGCGAGCATGATGGGCATAATGAATTGCCATTCTAATGAACAGTATAGTCGGAATTGGCAATTATTTTTTATACCAATGTATATTAAGAAAGAATATGTTTGAAGATGACAACAAAGTCCAAGAGATGACAGAGGAAGACTGGAAAAATAAACTTACGCCAGAACAATTTGAGGTATGCCGGAATAAGGCTACGGAAATTCCCTTTTCAGGAAAGTATTATTATTCCAAGGATAAAGGAGTTTACAAATGTGTTTGTTGTGGGAATGAATTATTCAAATCAGATACGAAATTTGATTCAGGAACAGGCTGGCCAAGTTTCTTTGAACCAATTAATCAAGACAATGTAGAATATCATTCAGATAATAGCTTTGGAATCGAGAGAATTGAGATAACGTGTAAAAAATGTGGGTCGCATCTGGGACATGTTTTTGATGATGGTCCACGCCCAACTAACAAACGTTATTGTATAAATTCTGTTTCACTAAAATTAGTAAAAGAAAACAATGAAGGTGGAGAATGATAGAAAGTATGAAAGCTTTTAGTTCTTAATCTCAGGTATTCTTTCCAAGACTTTTCATTGTTTCCTTGTATAATGATATTGCCTCTTCCCCATAGGCTTGTAATCCATATTGAATTCCATCAATGCAAGTTACTTCCACAAAGTAATGTTCCACACCATTATCCAATTTTCGCAGATTTTCAGGATATCGCGTTATTTTTCCATTTTCCCCATTACATAACATTGGTAGTCGTTTCGATGCGTCCATATTACTCCAATGGATTTAGATATCAAACACACTTGATCCTTATTTGAGGATACTGTGTGAAGATCCTAGATATACCGTTCTCTTTTCTTTTCTCCTCAAGGTGCTTAGCTTCGAAATTATCTGAAGAGTCAATATTGTCGCTGAGAATCCAACTACATACCATCCCATCATTTCGATTATTCCAAATGATTCCATAACGTACATTGATAATAAATTATATTTAAGACGGACTAAGCTACAATTATGAATAATTCTAATCCATTCTGATAAATCACTGTATTGAAATTAAATTTCAGGACTCAAAATAGAATTCATAATAAGGCATGTTTAAAATTCCTTCCTAATGAATACTAGAGTTTTATTTTTTGAGAGACATTCAACAAATGAGACGAAACATTGAGATAGGCATTCATGGCAGAGAAACTCCACAGGCCTTGAGTTGATGAATTACATAATCTACTTCATTGGTATCGATTCTTGCAATAGTCGACTTTGGATTGCTTCGTATAAGTACATTAATTAGTTGTGAAATCAGTTCGGCATCGTAAAATGTTATTGTCTCAGATAGCAATTGAGCTATTTTGTTTGTGTCGATATTGTTGTTTATCTTACCACTCAAGATTAATGAAGCAAATTTTTGTATTGATTCATAGATTCCAATATTGTATGCAATAAATGCAATTCTTTCGGGTTTCTCGATTAGAGGATCCATGATATATGAAAACACTTTGATACTTATGTGTTTTTGTAACCCCACTCAACTATATTTTCATATTACAAAATGATTCTTTCTTTAATGCACTTGCCTTTTTTGATACACTCGCCCTTTAGATATAAAATAAAAATTCTTGGTCCGGATACAGAATTAATGAAGGATTATCTAGAAGGAGTCCATTATGTCAGAATAGTTATTTATCGTGCTGTCAATATAGTTATTGGTCTTATAGATCAGACCGTTTACAATATTTCTGTTTAGCAAATCATACAGATTTAGCTTCTTATGGTGTGTTTGTGTCTTAATGCCAACATCATTGTTTCCGTCATAAATAATATTTTTATCTTTAATGCAAACAACATTATCATCCAACAGTTTTTTCATATGCCACGAAATTGTAGACGCTGCCTTCCTAGTGTAATTTATTATTTCCTGTTGAGATATTGGTCCCTTATCATGAAGAAGTTTTATGATTTCATAGGAAGTTTGATTTCTTAAAAATCCCATAACTCCCATAATTTCATTTGAAATATTTCGTGGAAAGAATCTTGTCATTCTGGCCCTTCTCTCGACAATTACAAGGTCCATTTTTTCCAATCTATTAATATGGTATGAGAGAACGCCATTTGATGAGTTAATTAATCTTAACAGTTCCCTGTATCGGATTCCAGGATTTTTATCAATAGACAATAACAACTTTTGTTCTAGCTCAGGCAAAGTGTCACAAAAATATAGACTTGAAGACTTGTTGTAAACTAAATCTAAGCTAGCAGTCAATTTGCCTTTAACAGCCCCAATCCAAATAAAGTCAACATCACAAGTAATACTATATGGGGTAACTCGATATTTACAGATGGTAAAATTACATTATCAAGGTTACCCGTGGAAGACAATAGCATGATTCCTTCTACAATAGCAAGAGTCACAAATCCTAGTGCCATAAAAAACATCCTTTTGTTGCTATTTTTTAGGTATGCAAAAATTGACACCAATCCAAGAAAAACTGCAATATTCAAGCTCACAATATGAATAATAATGTGATATATCATTGATTGATGGGAAATATGAGGAATGGTTAACGGTATAATAAGAGAAGAAACTATAATCGTAGTAAGTGCAAAGAATTTCAGTTTATTGTCTAGTACCCTGTATCCTCTCTGCGATTGCACAAAATCAATAATACTGTTACTAAATTTAAATTAATTGGTACATTGGTCGAGCTTATACTTGATAATGCAAATTAGAATTTCCAATCTATATTATTACTAAACTATGTAATAAAGAGACTTTATATATTTTGAGTTATAATTTCTTTTGATTTGGCATCAACCAATTTGAAGGCCGTTGCTGTAAGTCCTGAAAATTACGAGAAATTGAAGGACTTGGGGCGAGCTGGCGATTCAATGAATAAGGTGATAACCAAATTGATCGATTCATACATTGCAAGGGGTAGTTAGAACCTGTCGGACCGTTAATGATGAATTAACGTCCTGTCATGAAAGAATGCAGATGAATTGGTAACATTGTTCAGCTACTGGTGCTGAGCAATTGAAGTGAAGCAAGTAAATGAGCGTAAGAAAAAATCACGCTAAAAGTAATAGCGAGAAAGCATCATGTCACAGAGAAATATCATTAGCGTCGTCGGAGACCTGGAAAGTTTTCTAGATAGTTTACTTGCTCATACTAAAGAAGGGAACTGTCAACATTCCGTTTCAGATTTTCTGCAAGAATATTTTGATAAAAAAAATGGGAGGCGGGCAGCCTCCCAACAACAGTATTTGCAAACACGAGCCAACACTACATCAGCAACCCCAACCAGCCAGGAAGGAGAAGATGACCACTATTGACAGTTAATATTTTCAACCGGCGATCTAAAAAAGTTAGCGATTTTGAAACTGAAATCGATTCCAAATTTGAAGATCTAAATAAAAAAATTGATTGCCTTCAAATCTCAGACGCCAGACTCAGACAAGATATTCGTCAGATTGTAAGGGAAGAAATCAAGAGAATTCTGGATTCACGTAACAAAAGGGCATGGTGGCACATCGCATAAAATGAACGAAAAGAAATCCTGTCCAAACGAGATCTATTATGACGACCGGATGAAATCTATCTGGATTCAATACGGACATACGGCAGACGACGAGGAGGAGCTTCCGGCTTGTGAGAAGGAGGTCAAGTAAATAATAATGATTAGCTTAGATTTTGAAATTTCAAGCAGCCTCAAACGAAGTGGAATAAAAAAGATTGAATACATTAATGACGACGAAGCAATAGCGACCTTATCCATATTTTATAAGAAGGAACACAAGCCTTGGTTGATTCCGCTATCTCCAAAGTTTGACGAGACTGTCAGAGTGCTAGATACATTCATTGATGGCAGATTAGACTCACAGAGTAAGGACGAACTAAAGAACTGCATAAACGACAATTTACTGAGGATAAAACCCCATCAATACAAAGTGGAGCAAGAGTTAGATTACGAGGAATGGTTTACTGAGCTTAGGACCAAATACGAGAACCTCCATAAAACAGCAGAGGAGAACTTCCCTGGGTTGTGGGCATCACTGGAATTTGAGTTATCGGTCCAGAAGATATTAAACCTCAAGGATTGCAGTTTACCATTTGCAGGTATACTATTGGGTCCACCCGGAGTATTGAAAACTCTTGGGCTAGGACTGTTTAGAAAATGGAAAAATGTTTTTTACACGGACAAGTTTTGTGCCAGGGCGTTTGTGTCGCACAGCACGGCAGTAAAAAGGGAACACCTTGCAGAGATAGATTTACTGCCTAAAATTAAAAATAAGTTTTTCCTAACACCCGAACTGTCTCCAACATTTGCCACCAAAGACGACGATTTGATTGAAACATTGGGAATTATCACAAGAATTTTAGACGGCCAAGGATATGAAAGTGACACAGGGGCACATGGCCACCGTGGTTATAATGGCGTGTATATGTTCACCTGGGTAGGCGCTGCAGTTGATATTCCATATAAGGTTCACAAATATTTGGGAACGTTAGGACCAAAACTTTATTTCTTTAGACTGCCGTTATCAGAAAAGCTAGATGAGGAATACATCGAGCAGATGAACAAAGACGATTATAATGTAAAGGCGCCCATCGTTCAAGAAGCACTAATTGATTATCTAGAATATTTCGATAAATGCCCTAAATTGCTAGTTGACAAAGAATCTGAATCTGAATCTGGTCTTCTCAAAATGTCCTGGGACCATGACAGGGATGATAAACGAACTGAAAGAATAGTTGTCAAACTTGGTAAATTACTGGCATATCTGAGAGCCGTTGTCACTACATGGGAGACAGATGATACTCAAGGTTTGAATTACGCCTATACACTTGCAACAAGGGAAGATCCTTTAAGAGCCATGATTCAATTGAGGAATCTGGCAAGGGGTCGCGCTTTGTCCCAGGGAAGAAATTTTCTGACAATGGAGGACATGCCCATTTTATTCAAGGTCGTGTTTTCGACCGCTTCTCTGGAAAGGGTCAGGGTCTTTGAGCTATTGATATCAAACGGAGGAAAACTGACAACCTCTATGATAGAGGCTTCATTGAATACGTCAAATAACACGGCCAAGAGGACGATGGCCGAGTTAATTGCAATTGGCCTAGTCACGCTTGGTGAAGTCAAAAGCGATAGCGGGAGCAATGAAAAGCAAATAACCCTCAAAGATGAGTTTGATTGGTTCCTAAGAGCCGAGATGCAAAGTGTAAGAAATTTACCCCCTTACTACTCCAAGTCCGAAAGCGACCCTGAGACTGAAAAGGAACGACTAGGGGGCATTTTTCTTACACTTGTTATCAGTGCGAAAAGGACGGGAAAAACTTCCGGACAAACTTCAAGTTAGATTATGAACGACATTGGATAAAATCAGGGCACCCAGGCTCCTGTTATCCCGGAATAGCAGATTTAGAACTCCATGGATGGGCGGCACAAGGTAAGGAGTGGGAGATATAAAAAAATGACCGCCTATACAAGGGGGTATTTTCTTCCAAGGAACCTTAATAGTTCGTCTAGTTATCTTGGTGACTAAGTGCAAATCCACAATTACTGCAAAATTTAGGCTTGCTACGGTAGTCGCTGCCACATCTCGGGCATTTGTAAAGCTCTTTAGACTCTTCAAGTAGAGTGAGACGTAAAGTCTTCATCATGACCATTAGCCCATCAAACTCATCTTCAGTCAGTTTCTCGATTCCCTCGACTTTGTCTTGTATAGCAGTCTTTGTCTCCTGACCTAATAAATTAAGGTCAGGTTTCGTGCCCGGCCCTAATTTTGACTCTGCTTTCTGCAATCTTCTCTTTGCAAGAGTGGCTACCATGAGTGCAAAGATTCCGACTCCCGATATTATCATTAATATCGCTATTATCCGTCCGACTGCCGTAACTGGATAGTAATCCCCGTATCCTACTGTCGCCAGAGTAACCACAGCCCACCAAACAGCGTCACCAAATTGGGTAATATTTGCACCAGGATGTCCATGTTCTGCTAGAAATACTCCAAAGCCGCCGACAAATATGATGGAGAAGGCAGCAGCTGCCAAAATAAGAACACTCATTTTTGTATTTTCCAATGTATACAGATGGCTTGTTGACATATGTAGCAGAACCAACAAGAAAAATGATTTAAACTTTACATAAAATCTACTATAGATATATGCAACAGTCAAGTTGAGTAGTTTGCTGAGTTTGAATCAATTACTTAAAATTCTGTTCTGCTTCAAGAAACAGTCCCACGATGTGAGATTTCTGGACGCTTTAAGGAGAATAAGAATAAGAAATAAGTCACCTTCCACACGACCTCTCTAAGTGGACAGTTTTATCGTTAGGGTTGACAGCTGCAACTTTGATAGTTGGCCTGGTAATATTGGTGACTAAGTAAATAGAAATGAAAGATAAAGAATGTGATGCTTTAGGTTGCAATAAAAAGCCAACTCAAAGGTTTAAGACTTTCATAAGAGGTTATCAAATAGAATGAATTCTTGTTGTTGGTAGTCTTAAAACAGATGTTAGAAGATCTTATTAAAGATGCTCAAGAACTTTATGACGGTGTAACTTGGTTTCTTGATATGTGCCAGCCTATATCTTAGGTCAAGTCCAAGAGTAGCATTTTGTCTAACAACTATTACTATAATTTCCATAATTTCCTTAATGTCACAAGATGGAAATGGTTCAAGTCCATATCCACCAAGTCCATATGAGCAACTTTATGATCAATGTTTAACTTTTTCCCCTACGCAACTATGTGACTTTTTCTTTGGTAAGTCCACGTCAAATATCTCTAATTCTACATACTTGTCTAATTACTCGGCTTTGACTTATAACGATAAAGATCATGGCTTTAGCATCCAGTATCCATTAGGCTGGACAGTTAGGGACAAAACTCTCAGACCCAATATCGCAATTTTTGATTCTCCTGATGGTAATGCAACTGTAAATATTCGAGTGTTTCCACAATCAGTATATGAGTCACTAACAGATTTTGGCGATACTTTCAAAAAGGCAGAGAACAAGACCTTATTGGCGTATTATAAAAATAGCACTACTCTTCTTGATGGAAAGCCAGCATTCAAAGCAATTTATCTTACTACCTATGATGCAAGTTTATTTGAAAATGCATTTGGAAACAAATCTTCAACATCGAAGGCAATGTTTATAGCAACATTGGTTCCCGAAAAGAAGTCATATTTTGCCGTAGCATGCTTTGCTCATCCCGCTGATTTCGAATCTCACCTTCCTGTGTTCGAAAAGATGGCTGATTCATTTCGGATAAACGGTTAATCAAAATAGACCCCCGAACTAATTTACCAATAAAATGAAAAAATGAGCCCTAGAATTTTCACAGTCCTCATAATAGCCGCAGTGGTAATTAACATGGCCCTGGCTATAATTTTCTGGGCTTGATATAATGAAATGAAATAGAGCTTATTGTTCTATTTTGTCTTGTGGATCAATCCTTGTCACTCTGCTAGTTACTTTATCGCTTTCTTGCCCTCCATGTTCATTTTGATGATGCTCGAGTAATTCCTGATCGGTTTTGAATGATGCACCACAATCACACGTAAACATTTTTTCCTCATCAGACATTCTAATCTAAGTAAATTAATCCGACACCCCTTTTAAAAATTGAGGCGAGTTAATTTCTCCGAGCTTTTTAGCTCAGAAAAGCTTACCCTCTCAAAATCTGAAACTTATATACTTGGCAAAGGCATATGACTGGAACTTTTGCCCTATTCGATTCAACTTTTAAACTCCCTAGTTAACATGTTTCTTGGATTGAAGTTTGTCATCTGCAGAACAGTTCATTGATTCAGAAATTCAGGAAATTGTCAAATTCAATATAAAAATAGTAAAGGAAAGGAATGAACGGCAGGGCGTAAATCTAGATCGGCTTAACGAAATTTTCAGCTTTGCCAATTCGATCAATCCTGATATTGAGCCAGATAGAAAGAAAAGAATCCTAAAGAAGGCAGCGCGCATAATTTCCGGTATCACATGGCTTCAACCCTTCGACAATGGCAACAAATCAACAGCATTAGCGAGCGGAAAAATGTTTCTTAATCGTAATGGATTCGACTTGTCAATAAACAACAAGCAAATCTATTTTCTATTAGAACGTATAAGCATGAAGTTTGAAAATGATTCTTCCATATACTCGGAAAGGGAAGAGTTTCTTTTCAAAAAAGTATTCGACATTAGTAATGGAAAAAATCTATTTTATTAAGGAGATATCCTCTTTTGCTAATGCTCGGAAGATATCTGGATTTTTATTAACTATTTTCTCCATTTCTTCCATAACGGTCAGTATCAATTTTTCCCTGGAAAGTTGATCAAATACATTTTCTATGTATTCCTTCTCGTAATTCGGTTTGTGTCTATTGACAGTTTCAATGAGAGTATTCCTATTGGCATCGGCTGAATTGTCTTTATATTCAATCAAGCTCGAAGCAATCGCTAGCCAATCGTTGTTTTTATCTACAAATAACGAAACGAATTTGTCCTGATCAAACTCAGGCGGCAGATTGTATGAATTTCTGAATCTGTGCATTTCCTCTTGAATTTCGTCTACGCTGTCCAAATCAAGATCATACGAATCGCTAGCTAGCATGGGAGAATATGGACCATGCTTATATGGACTATAGATGTAATTTTCTGGAAGGCTAAATCTTGCTTGTGCCAAGAACAATAATTTTTGAAGCCTCACCCTCGCTTGGAATCCGTTTACATTATCATCCTGAATATTCTTCAAGTTAACTAAATTGTTATTATGTAGGAATATGAGAAAATTCCTAGTTTCATCTTTCATTGCATATGATAATGTGCGTGGTTAATATAAAATGACTGTTTTACTAGACCCAAAGCACGTTCGTTAAGACGAAATAAATCACCACATTTATTTTTAACGAAAGTCAAATTACAAGCGTGCCTAAATTTACCGCGCAGGAAAGAAGTGTAATACAGACTATTGTGGCCACTTTATCATTGAAGAGGTTATCAGACGCAGAAATCATAAATGAAATTTTTGCCAGGACAAACAAAACAGTAACAAAACAAT
>DASUQJ010000009.1:0-66782 GCA_036280615.1 Nitrososphaeraceae archaeon | reverse complement strand
GACCTCCAAAATATAGTATCAACGCAATTCTGCAAAATGCAAAAATAAAAAAGGATACCAAAGTAGATAACCTGTACTTTCTTAAAAGGGAAGGTAATGAATTCATTCAACTCGATACTACCACTGCGCTTGATCTTGCTGTTGAAAATAGTGATGACGCTTTTATTTTCCCACCGTATGCCGAATTACTAAAATATATTTCAATTAATGAAAAGACTGCATTAGAATTATTGGAAGAAGAAAAAAAACTGTTAAATTCATTTCTATCGGGAATTAGCTGCTATATGGTTAAAAGTGAAACAAGGGCATGGTTTAATATGATTTCAAAATCCACTGAAAAAAAAGCGTAGATATAGAGAGAAAAATGCAGATTGGAAATATTCTACAATGATTCAAATTATACCCGTTAATAATTGACATATTGGAGATGAAGACAAGATATTCAAATCGGTTCGTCATCATGAAGGATTAGTCTACATAACCATTGGTAATTTCGTTGGAGCAACCCTTACTGGAATATTCTGGCTATTGTTGGCCATGTTCCAGGATGTCCATGAATATGGACAAATAAATTATGTCATAGCCATTGGCTCCCTGTCTTCTAGCATCTCCTTACTTGGTCTCAATACCGCCGTAACGACACTAGTGCCTCAAGGTCACAAGAAGATCGATGTACAGGCTAATCAGGTGATCCTAATTTCTGCCACGGTTTGTGCCGTAATTGCCTCCCTGTTTAACTGGTTACTTGGATTGTTTGTGATGGGAATGGCTTTTTGGATGATGTCATCCTATGAGCTTTTGAGTAGAAAGTTATACAGGAAATATGCAATCAATATAATTGGCTCGAGGGGATCACAACTTGTTTTGTCAATAATACTGTATAGTTTTTTTGGACTTCAAGGAATTATTATAGGGTTCGTAATCTCTTTTTTTGCTTTTAGCATTACTTACTTTAAGACTATTCCACAATTTAGTAAAAGCTTTGATAAGATTGCAAAAGAATTTAAATTATCATTGCATCTGTATTCTTATAATCTCTCCAACGCATTGCTATTGTATTTTGATAAATTAATTATTGCTCCTATTTACGGATATACAATTCTGGGTTATTATCAATTGGGATTTCAGTTCTTGATGTTTTTCAGTATGATTTCAGTCAGCTTCTATCAATATTTAATACCTGAAGAATCAAGTGGAAGCAAAAGAAATAGACTACGACTGTATGGAATAGCTCTTTCTATAATTATAACCATACTGGTATTCGTTCTAGCGCCCGTAATTCTCCAAGTCTTCTTTCCAAACTATATTAATTCACTAAATTCCATAAGAATTCTGAGTCTCGCGATCATTCCAATGATGATAACGAGTATGCTTAACTCAAAGTTCTTGGCAATGAAACTAACCCGCTACGTACTATTTTCTTCTATAACCTATCAAGTTACGCAGATTATTCTTATTGTTATTCTTGGAAAACAATATGGAACCGATGGTATATCAATGTCAGTAGTTATTGCAATGCTCTTCCAGATAACCTTCCTTGGCATAGCGCATTTGCGTCTAAGCAAAAAAAATGAACAAAATATTTGAATGCTGGTATATTATTTTCAATTTCAAGTTCAATTTTATCTTCAACTTATCGAGGAGTTTCAATACGATGTTGTAGATTCATGCAATTCAAATTATTATCCCTGTTAGTCTTGTCATCGCAGTCGTTGCCTTTTTTTTGTATTGTTATCAAGATCAATTGGGGTATTTGTCTCCACCAAGACTTAAATTATTGACCTGAGTCTTTAGTATATTTTCGCATTCTACATTTCTTTTATCATTACAAACATTTGTTTGTTTTTGTATTTATATCATAATTGATTTTGTTATTATTATTAGAAACATCACTTGAATCAAAAAAGTTTGCGCTACTATTTGTACATTTTGCGTTATTGTCGCCACTAATACTTTCATCACAGTTTTGAATTTGATTTACGTGATTGTCGGAAGTCACTTTGTTATTCTCCCCATCTATACTAATACTTTCAGTCGTGGTAGAATCTAATTCTGAACAAATAGGACTGCTAAGGGAAAACCAGAATAGGTTCGAAATCATAATTTCATTAATAATTTCATTAATTGTTTCGTTCTATATTATGAATAAAATTTGGTAGATGATATCCTAAGGAGTTCGTGCAATTATTTTGTAGAAATAGATTCTATAATTTCTACTGATAGAAAAAGCTGAATCTTGAGACATAGAAAACATATTAGAAAATCATAGATTTCATCTTTCACAATTTTTGAGATAGAAAAAAATACAGTAATTACTATTTTCCATTCCCTTGGTCCTTGTCCAAAGTCCATGGAAACCAGTGTCCGATAATTTTCGCCCAGTCTATTTTCAAGGCAAAATAAATTATTACTCCCAAAGCTGCTATACTAGCAATAGTTACTATGATAAGGTAATCTATATTTGTTGAATTAGACATAAGGTTGTTTACAAAGGGCTTTCCAAAATAGATAGCTCCTAAAACGAACATTTCATTAAATGCAAACTTTCCGAGAAATGTCGCTATTGCAAATTTCCAGGGACTATATTTAGCAAGACCTAATGGAATATACACGATATCATCCGGTATTGGGCTTACTGCTGCAACAAATGCACCTATTGCACCATACCTGGCAAGTAATCTCTGTAGAGGAACCATTTTTCCCTTAATTTTTGAACTGAGCATATTTCTACCGTAATAACTAGCATAAAAAATAATCATTTTTGCTATCACTGCGCCTATTGCACTTGAGAGTGCAATCAGCGTAGGATCCAAGTTATCATTAAATGCTGCTGTAATCAACACCGGAAAATATGGGATGGGAACAAAGACAATGATGCTTCCAACGAAACTGATTAGTAAGATGCCTAGATATCCAAAATCGTCATAAAATGAAAATAATTCTTCAATATTCAATTCTTCTCAGAACTTTAATCTCTTTTCTAATATGCTCTACCAAAATATACTTCTATTGTTTCTTGGTTTCCACATCCAATGCATGATGAAATATTATTTTTAGGATTAAATGGGACTATTCTTATATCGGCCGTTGTTTTTTCTTTAACAATGTCCTCACATTCTCTTTTTCCACACCAGCTACAAGCTACAAAACCCCCAGTTGCGTCAAGTACTGAGAGTAGTTCTTCTAAAGTTGTCGCAGATGTTGTGTTTTCTTGAAGAAGGTTCTTTGCACGCTCAAACATGTTTGACTGTATTTTCTCTAAAATGGACAAGGTTTGGTTAACAAGTTCTTTTTCTTTGACATAAAATCTTTCCTTAGTATCTCTCCTTATCAATTCGACTTGATTTTCTTGTATGTCCCGAAGTCCAATATTTGCTCTTAAAGGCACTCCTTTCATCTCCCAATCATTAAATTTCCAACCTGAGGTAAACTCGTCTCTATCGTCGGTCTGAACACGTATCTGAGAATCTTTTAGTTTTTGCTCTAATTCATATGCCTTTTGTTTTACGACGTTCTTACTTTCATCCTTATAAATAGGAACAATGATGACCTGTGTTGGCGAAATCTTGGGTGGAAGTATCAAACCTTTATCATCTCCATGGACCATTATTATGGCGCCAATTACTCTCCAAGAAATTCCCCAGGAAGTTTGCCAGACGTATCGTTCTGCCGTATCTCTATCTAGAAATTTTATTTCGAACGGTTTTGAGAAATTTTGACCCAAATGATGGGACGTAGCCATTTGCAATGCTTTTCCATCCGCCATTGCCGATTCTAGACAAGTACTGTACTTTGCACCAACAAATTTCTCCTTATCAGTCTTGAATCCAGAAAGGGTCGGTATAGCTAGATATTCTTCTATCAACATTTTATAAATATCAAGTATAATCCTAACCTCTTTGTTAGCCTCATTTTCATCAGTATGAGCTGTATGTCCCTCCTGCCAGAGAAATTCTGAATTTCTAATTAACGGTTTGGTAGATTTTATTTCAGCTCTCAAAGCACTATTCCAAAAATTTAATTTCAATGGTAAATCTCTATAACTCGATATCCATTTTGAGAACATAGAATAAGCAAGAGTTTCTGAAGTTGGTCTGACTGCCAATTTTTCACCGAGATCGCAATCGCCTGATTTTGTCACCCAAAAAACTTCTGGCAAAAATCCATCAAAATGATCCTTCTCTTTAGTAAGGAGACTTTCCGGTATTAACACTGGGAGAAAACCATTCTTATGTCCTGTTTTCTTTAATTCTTCATCTAATATTTCTCTAATGATTTCCCATATTGCATAGCCATATGGACGAAGGATAATGAAACCTTTAGTAGGTGAATAATCTGCGATACCTGATTTGAGTACGCATTGTGTATACCAATCACTGAAATCAAGCGATTTTTTTACTGTTATTCCTATTTCTTTTGTCAAGTCGCATTACTACAGGATTTTTTTTGGTAGTGTTACGTTAATGGTTCTCCTTTACAATAGACTTTACCCATAGTTCTACTATGGAAGTTACTGCATACATAGCACTGTATGAACCCCACTTCCTTTTCAAGAACTGGACAATCAACGGCCTCCAGTTTCATTCGCTTTAACATTTTAGGACTTACACCCTTTAATTTCAATTTGCCCTTTTCATCCATCATTCCGATAGATTGTAATTCCTTTTTAGCCCTGTCATCCAACTTGATACTTTTCTCTACCCCCTTTACGGGAACAATGAATTTTGTATCAGGATTTTCCGCACTCATAAATAATTAATGATATTTTGTCCGTGTATATGATGCTTGCTATCATATTTGGAGGTAAAATTTTGAGCCGCTATAACTAGTATTGAGACATTTGCTATCAAAGTCCATAAAACTGTCCCTGAAAATGTGAAATGATTATTTATTTGATATTTGTCAAATAACATGTGGATGATTACTACAGAGCCCTTGAACTGAACAAGAATGCTTCATTAGATGAAATTAGGAAATCATTCAGGACACTTGCACTGAAATATCATCCTGACAAGAATAAGAACGAAGGATCCAAGGAAAAATTCATGAAAATAGTCGAAGCATACGAAGTGTTGTCTGATGCAAATGGTAAAAAAAATTATGACGAATCAATTACCACTAAAAAGAATACACCCAAATATGATTTTTCTTGGACACCATCAGCTGACTTTGATAAAGTTTACAGCTACTCGAGAATAAGAAAGACATACGGAGGAGGAGGAATCTGGGATATTGGTGAAAAGGCCTCCAAAGCAATGTGGAAGGCAACAATCATACTTCTTGCTTCACTTGCGTCAATGGCCCTACTGATACTGTTCCTTCCTTAGATATGTAAGTTCTAGGTCTTATTGCCTTTTTTGGACAAAGGTTGCTTATTTTTTTTAGTATACTTATACCAAAAAAAAGCAGCAAGTCCTAAATTTGCAATTGAAGTGAATAGAAATATTGGGGAATTTATCTGTATAAATACCACAAGACCGTAAATCCCTACAACCGTTGCGATGATAGAGATTATCTTTAACTGATGGCTAGATATTGGCAACCTTATTCAAAGGTTTTAAACAGTATAAAAGTCAAACTATGGAGGGTTGCATACCGGTATCAGTTCCCTCTTGTGTCGAGATTTTCTAACCATATCAGTTACCAATTTTTTCTTCTTTTTGCTCAAATCACAGCTTTCCAAATCATTGTCAAGATAATGTTGTAAAATTGTATCTATCTCATGATATGTGAGCCCAAGTTCTTTTTCTGCCACATGTCCCTTCCAAAATCTGGGGCTGCTCGGTTGATTAATAATTTGTTCAGTAAGTCCCAATTTTTTTCCCAATAACTTTACTTGACTCTTGTACAATCCACCAAGAGGAAGTATATCAGCTCCGCCATCGCCAAATTTTGTAAAATAACCAATCATCAGTTCACTTTTATCTGAGGTTCCTAGTACCAATAAATTGCTCTTGCCAGCATAGTGGTATAGAAGGGACATTCTAAGTCTTGCTGATAGATTCCCGGCAGAGAGTCTGTCATTTGGCAGGTTAGCTAGCAATATTTTTTTTGCGCGTTCAAAATGAATTTCCTTATAGTTAATTCTCAACCTGTGCGCCAGATCATAAGCATTGTCAATGTCTTTTTGAGGTGTTTGTCCTCTCTCTGGCATGATAAGACCAAATATTCTATTCTTTCCCAGTGCTTTGGAAGCTAGTACAAGGCACACGGAAGAATCAAGACCACCACTTAATCCGATAACCACACCATTTTTCTTTCTTGATTTTACTTGTTCTGAAATGAATTTTGTTATTTGATGAACTATTTCCTCGTAATTTAGTGATAAAAAATCGCGAGACATTCTTATTTTGCTACTGGGGGTTTAGAAAATGTATTGTTTTGGTTTAAATGATAATCAATTGATAATCTGGGATCCTTTTGTTTTCCAGTCAATATTCCCACTACTACATCGTCCTTTTTTATTATCTCCTGTTTCCTCAGTTTCCTTATTCCTGCGGGTACAGCACCTGAGGCCATCTCACAGTCAAAACCGTTCAACCCAACTAAGGCCATTCCATCACTCATTTCCTTATCGGAAACTTGCGTAACTATGCCATTAGTAAAGTGTATGGACCTTAATGCCTTGATTAAATTTGCCGGTTTGCCTATTTTTATTGCGGTAGCCTTAGTATGTGGTTTGATACCCTTCTTGTCTTTTTCATTATAGTATTCTTTAATCAAGCTCATGTCCGGGCTCCCACTATTCCAAGTTAGTTTCTTGCCTCCAAACAAACCATTTGTTAATTCATACAATGTGTTTGCTCCTTCCGCGTTTACCACCAGCAACCTTGGAATCTTTTTTATCCAACCCAGATTGTATAGTTCGATTAGGGCCTTTCCGCAACTAGAAGTATTTCCTAAGGCACCTCCCGGATAAACGATCCAATCAGGTGGATTCCAATCCAGGTATTCTAGAGCTCTATATAATATTGTTTTTTGTCCTTCAATCCTAAATGGATTAATAGAGTTTACCGTATACGCCCCTAATTGTTGTGCTTCGTTCAATGAATATGATAGAGCATCGTCAAAATTGCCATCAATTTCAATTACCTGTGCGCCAAATTGGAATGCTTGACCAAGTTTGCCAGGTGCAATCTCTCCCTTTGGTACAAAAACTTCACATTCAATGTTTTCATTGGCGGCATACATTGCAGCAGATGCTGATGTATTTCCAGTGGAGGCACAGATGATTCTATTCATGTTTATCATTTTGGCATGAGTTACAGCGGTTGACATTCCATTATCCTTAAAAGAGCCACTGGGGTTGTAACCTTCTGGTTGTAATAGAAGCGAATCGTAATTAATTAGGGAATATTCTGATACTTTTTTCATTTTGTAAGGCTTGGATTGCCTCCCCTCAGACCCATCAAGTGAAACCAGGATCTTTGAGCATTGTTCAAAATCTTCTGTATCCAAATGGGCAAAATTAATTAATTCTCGAAATCTCCATACTCCACTTTCGTTGTAAATATTTTCACCATGGTTTCTACGTTGGTAGAATACCTGGATTAATTCCCGCGAAAAATTATTTTGATAAATAATATCCAAAAATGAGCCGCATTTGCAGACGAGTATATTGTTATTAATTTCGTATGTGAGGTTACATGAGGGGTTTATGCATTTTTTAAATGGATTGCCTCCTATATCAGCCATAGATTATTTCCTAAAAAAAGATATTTAGACGTTTACGGTTTGATGGTTTCATGCAGTGGTACACAAAGAATTCAGACAGGCGGAAAAGCTCCGCATGTATAGCAATATTTGGGGTACGTTAAACACGCACT
Organism: Nitrososphaeraceae archaeon; assembly: GCA_036280615.1. Lineage (GTDB taxonomy): Archaea > Thermoproteota > Nitrososphaeria > Nitrososphaerales > Nitrososphaeraceae > TA-21. The sequence continues at coordinate 58,956 of DASUQJ010000009.1, read as the reverse complement.
ACAGAATGAACACCTAGGTGAATTGCATGTCTCCTTTTTCGGACATCCAAAATATGATTTGTAAATTCTATAATAATAGAGATGCTCCTTATCTCGCACTATCACCTTGTCAAGTGTGGCAATTTTTGATTCCTTTGAATATTCTCCATCATCGATCAGACCTCCAAATTTATTTGAAATTTGATCAAACGCAGAACCTTGCTCCAATGCCATCTTCTTCCTCCATACGACTGAGCCAAGTTCCATTTCATACGCCTTTCTTAAAATGAATTTTCCCCACTTTTTGCCCTCATGTTCGCCTACCTTTTCATGGATGTCCATTGAAGTAGCCAATTCATAGAGAGGCTTCTCCAAATATGGAGTATTTACTCTTATTCCCAGTACCTCTCCTATTTTTATTGATGAAAATCGCATTATTTTCCATAGGTCATCTAAAACCGCCTGTAACTTTTTTAGATCTGCGAAATATCTTTGAAGATAATTATATCCTGCAAATAATTCGTCTGCCCCATCTCCAGTAACTATACTTCCAAAACCGTTCTGCCTGGCCTCCCTTACGCTAAAGAAAATAACTGAAGAATTTCTTATTTCAAGTGGATCAAAAGTTTTGAATGTTTTAATTATTTTAGGAACTATCCTAAGAATGTCATCAAAATCTACAATGCATTCAACATGATTATCACTATATTTTTTTGCGACATTCTTTGCATACTTTAGATCTTGTGAATCTACATTTAAAGATGTTACAATGCTCAATTTAGGTCTCATCAAATAACACAAGATACTACTATCCAAGCCACCCGACAAGAGTAACGAGTTATCAAGATATTTACTAACGACTTTCTTTAATTCGCTTTTTAATTTCGTCTCCGTGTGGGACAATGACAAGATAGGACAAAAAAATCCGCGTATTACGCATAAAAATTTGGCTGGACTATAGTAAATGTCTATTTCATTGTACTCGCTGCATTGTGCTCACGTAATAACTCTATACCCTCATTTGTAATATGGTACTGCTTCGATTTTTTTATGACATATCGAACCATTCTTCCAAGATGATAGTATATGGAACCTGTGGACAAGTCTGTGGCATATTTTATTTCAGAAAACCCCGCTGCCCCGTTGCTATCTAGAATCGCTTGCAAAATTTTAATTCTTGTTCTCCTTGCCCGGAGCTGTGTCTCACCTATCAACGAAAATTTTATGTTAATAAATTATTTATGCCTTTCTGAATAGATATCTTAAAATTATTACAAAAACATACCTGACAGACTCTATTAAGTAAGAATTCATAAACTTGTCTTTAGAGTTTATTTTTTTGAACTCAAACGCCCGGGATGTTTTTACGAAACACAGTATAAATAGAAACACAATATACTAGAACATGATGCCGGTTGATCCTGTATGTGGAATAGAAATGGATGAGGATCTAGCGACTATTCATGAGTATAATGGCAGGAAATACTATTTTTGCTGTGAGGGTTGCAAGAGCATCTTTTCAAGAAAGCCTGGAAAATATTCAAAAAAGTAGCATATTGCAGCTAAAATTGTTACATGAATTAGTTTCTCTAGTCATAACTAATTAACCTAACATTAGATATTTGGTTCTGTATGTAATTTCATATTGTCGTATTACAATATTGAATTGGTTTGCAACAAATGTGGGAGCTTAAATTATAGAATTTCAAACCTGAAATCCGTCCGTGATATGTTAAAGCCGATAAACAGTACGTGCAAGATTTGCGGAATTTCTTTAAATCCTTTTGACTTTGCGATATCTGCTGAAAGAAGATATGAAAAATTTGTTTGACTCGGTGAAAATTAGTCGTATTGTTCAGATTAGTGATATACACTAGAAGCACAATTTAATGATCATTCAGTTGATACTCTACTACTGTCTAGGTCTTATTAATTCAAAATCCTTTTCGCTGTGTATCTTATAATAAGAATCAGCATGATTCGTAAATAGTCCTACTTCAATAACACCCGGAATATTTTTCAGGTCCCTTTCAGTCTCCTTGATGTTATCATATTTTGGTAATAAAGTATCATAAATTATATTGCCATTCTCAGTTACGAATGGATAGCCTTTATCTAACATACGCATCCTTGGTAAACCTCCGATTTTCTCTAGCTCCCTCATCACAAAGATTCTTCCAAACGGAGTAACTTCTATAGGAATCGGCATGCTAAATTTGTCTACAAACTTGTTAGCCTGAGCAAAAACTACAAATTTTTTTGCCGATGAAATCAATATCTTCTCCTTCAGCAGAGCTCCACCGCCACCCTTTATCATGTTGAAGCCTGAATCTATCTGATCAGCTCCATCCAAGATAACATCAATATTTCCATTTTTTTGATCAATTATCTTTAACCCTATGGATTCAGAAACGATTCTTATTTGAAGAGATGTAACCACAAATTCCAAAGTATCTTTATATTCCAGTAGTCCAAAATTTCGGACAATTTTCTCTACTGTGCTTCCGCTCCCTAATCCTACAGTACTTCCTTTAGAAATGTATTTCTTAAAAAAATCCTGAGAAAGTGCGACGTACTTGCTATCATTAAAAAATTTGTTACCTGAACTCATGTGGTTAAAATGAACTATTAATGTGTACTTTAATCTTTACAAGAAATCTGTATTTCAGAATATGGTGATAAATATCTTCGTTCGTTATTCGGAAAGCCCAACCGATAACTCATCCGCTATCTCTAGATGAATTGACAACGAGTATATATATGAAGTATCAATGATATTCGTACAATGTCTGAAATGAGTGGTGCCAAAGCACTTATGAATTCCCTGGAGAAAGAGGGTGTTGACATAGTTTTTGGACTTCCAGGTGGTGCAAATTTACCAATTTATGATGCATTGGTTGACGCTAAATTTAGGCACGTTTTGGTTAGACATGAACAGTCTGCTGCTCATATGGCAGATGGCTATGCTAGAATAAAAAGGAAAGCTGGAGTGTGTCTAGCAACATCGGGGCCAGGTGCAACAAACTTAATTACCGGTATAGCCACAGCTTATGCAGATTCTTCTCCTCTAATTGCGATAACTGGTCAAGTACCATTAAATATGATTGGAAAAGATGCATTTCAAGAAACAGATATTATTGGTGTAGCTAATCCATGTACAAAATATGCTTTTCAGCCCAGATATGCAACTGAAATCCCGGAAGTTGTAAAAAAGTCATTCTATATAGCAGAAAGTGGTAGACCAGGACCAGTTCTAATTGACATTCCAAAAGATGTACAACAAGATGTTACTGAAATACCATTTCCAGATCTCATTAAGGTGAGGGGATACAAACCAATAGTTGATCCTGACCTATCTAATGTTGGAAAAGCAGTTGAACTCTTAGTTTCTGCGCAGCAGCCAATTATCATGGCAGGCGGTGGAGTTATTCTGTCCGGAGCTTTCTCAGAACTTCAGGCAGTAGCTGAATTAATTATGGCACCTGTTGTTACTACTTTTAAGGGAAAGGGAGCTTTTCCTGAAAACCACCCTCTGGCAATGGGCCCAATAGGGATGCATGGACACGCAGAAGCAAACAGAATCATACTTGAAGCAGATTGCATACTTGCTGTAGGCGCTAGATTTTCAGATCGTTCTGTAGGAAGGTTTGATGAATTTGGTAAAGGAATGAATATCATACATCTTGATATTGACCCAGCTGAAATAGGGAAAAACAAATCAGTAGACATTGCCATAGTCGGTGATGTAAAGTCAGCACTTAGAACTATGGCTAAAATGTTATCAAAAGTGGCTGTCAAGAAAAACTCCGAGAATCCTTGGCTTAAAAGAAGAAGAGAGCTAATAGATTATTTTTCGCAAAATATCAAGGATTACCCTAGAGAGGTGACTGCCAGAAAAGCGCTGAAAAAATTGAGAGAGCTGCTGCCTGCTGAATCGATAGTAACAACGGAAGTGGGACAGTGTCAAATGTGGACTTCATTGCACTTTGATGTTATCTCCCCTGGGACCTTCTTTAGCTCCACTGGATTGGGAACAATGGGATTTGGATTTCCCGCATCAATAGGTGCAAAGGCCGCTAGACCAGATGTCCACGTTGTAGACGTTGCTGGTGACGGTTCATTTAACATGACTGAAAATTCATTGGCAGTTTCTGTATTAGAGAATTTACCGGTAATAGTATTCTTGTTGAACAATGATATGTTAGGTATGGTTGCACAGTGGCAGAGAACTTTTTATGATAGACGATATATGGGGGTACATCAAAAAAGTTGTCCTGATTATGTCAAGATTGCAGAAGCATATGGAGCAAGCGGCTTTAGCGTCCAATCAATGGACGAGCTAGAAAAAGCAATAAAAAGTGCACTTAAAACAGAGGTTGCAACTGTAATTGACATTAGGATCGATCCGGAAGAAGACGTTTATCCCTTTGTTGCTCCCGGTACCGGACTTAAGGATATGATAACAGGTGCATAGCACATGAGCTCCAAAGAATTGAAAACTAAACCACTGTATATCATTTCATCCCTCGTTGAAAACAAACCAGGTGTGTTATTTCGCATTACCAATCTGTTTCGTGCAAGAAATTTCAATATAGAGAGTATTACAGTAGGGATTACCGAAAAACCGGACTTGTCAAGAATGACAATAACAACAAGGATAGACGAACCTATTCTTGATCAACTGGTTAAACAATTGAGAAAACTTATTGATATTGTTGAAGTAGAGGTCCTTGACATCAATAATACTGTCTATAGAGAGTTAGCCTTGATAAAGATAAGAGCCAAAGACTTTACAAATAGGAATGAAATCATTAATTTTGCCAACGTGTTTAGAGCAAATATCTTGGATATAGGAAAGGAGTCTGTGACCGTGGAAGTAATTGGAACTCCAGATAAAATAGATGCATTTAAGAATCTAATCATACAATATGATATAGTAGAAATGGCTAGGACGGGTGTATCCGCTCTTCAGAGAGGAGAGTAATTCATGGAATCTCAAAAGGTAAGGATATTTGATACAACATTAAGAGATGGTGAGCAGACACCATGTGTTACTATAACACCAGAACAAAAACTCAACATTGCAATAAAACTGTCTGAACTGGGTGTAGACACAATAGAAGCTGGATTCCCAGTGGTATCTGACGGTGAAAGGGAAGGAATAAAGAGTATTGTAAGACAGAAACTGGACACAGAAGTCTGTGCCTTGGCTAGAACTGTTCAATCAGACATAGATTCAGCTATTGATTGCGGTGTAGATTATGTTCATACATTTATTGCCACTTCTGATATTCATATGCGGTACAAATTAAAAATGTCGCGGGAGCAGGTTTTGGAAAAAGCGCTCTGGGCCATAGAATATGCAAAGATGCATGGATTAAAAGTCGAATTTTCCGCGGAAGACGCAACAAGATCTGATAGAAAATTTCTTATTGATGTCTTTAAGGCAGTAAGTGATTCGGGGGCAGATAGAATAGATATTCCAGATACCGTTGGATATTCGACACCAGAGTATTTTACTTCACTTGTTCAGGAAATAATATCAAAAATGAACACTCCAATTAGTGTACATTGTCATAATGATTTTGGTCTTGCTGTCGCAAATTCTATAGCGGCAATAAATGCAGGTGCTTCTTGTGCACATGTTACCATTAACGGAATTGGTGAAAGAGCAGGAAATGCTTCATTGGAAGAATTTGTTATGGCTTTGCAATGTCTGTATTCTAAAAGACATAGTATAAAAGTAAATTTACTGTATGAAATTTCAAAGTTTGTTTCAAATACAATGGGTGTTATAGTTCAACCAAACAAAGCTATTATCGGAGAAAACGCTTTTGGTCACGAATCTGGAATTCATACTCATGGAATCATAAATAATCCACTTACATACGAACCAATAAGTCCCGAATTGGTTGGTAGAAAAAGATGGCTTCAGGCAGGAAAGCATGCAGGAACTCATGGAATTCGTGCAATTTTGGCTGATTTTGGAATCGAACCTACAGAGGAACAATTACATAAAATAATTGAAAAGCAGAAGGGCGTCGCTGATAAAGGCAAGTCTATTACTACTTCACAACTTTTGTCAATTGCAAGCGAAGTAATGGGCAATTCTAAATTCGAGGAGAAATTCAAACTTTACGATTTTCATATTGTTACTGGCATGAATATCATTCCGACGGCTGTTATAAGATTGAATACCCACGGGAAAGACTTGGTCGCATCAGAAACCGGCGTTGGTCCTGTAGATGCGGCACTTAAAGCTATACAAAAAATTGCAGTAGATATGGCAAATATTCGAATAAGAGAATATCGACTTGGATCTATAACAGGGGGATCAGACGCAATGGCTGAAGTTACTATAAAGGCGGAGGATCTAGATGGTAACGTTGTATCTTCCAGAAAATCAGGCGAAGACGTAGTGGTTGCATCGGTAGAAGCAATGATAGACGCAGTAAACAAACTCATGTTGAGAAAAGTACTGTATTCAAAAAATTAAAATCTGTTTAGTTCAAGGTCATGAGTATTGACGAAATATAGTATTTCATTAGTTAATGGCGACGGAATTGGTCCTGATCTAGCTAACTCAGGTCAAATGTTACTTGACAGTATCAGTGAATACTCCGGCATAAAGTTTGATATAGTTAATGTAGAGGCAGGAGATAATGCATTGGTAAAGTACAATATGGCACTCCCGGATTTTTCATTTGAGAGCATAAAAAAATCAGATGTTTGTCTCAAGGCACCTGTAGGAGAACATGCGGCAGAAGTAATATTAGTACTAAGGCGATATTTCGATCTATATGCCAATATTAGACCGGCAAAATCATATCCAAATGTAAAATCTCTACATCCATCGGTGGACTTAGTGGTTGTCAGAGAAAACACTGAAGATCTCTATCTGGGGTGGGAATTTCAGATTGGAGATGAAGCAGTCATAGGCTTAAGATTAACAACCGCAGAGGCGTCAAGAAAAATTGCACAGTATGCCTTTGAAGAGGCCTTGAGAAGAGACGCTAAAAAAAGCGTAGTTTGTGTTCACAAATCAAATGTTATGAGAGTTGGAGATACCATGTTTTCTAAAATTAGTAAGGAAGTCGCAAAGAAATTCCCCGACGTCGAGTTTAGTGAATCATATGTAGATGCATGTGCGATGAATTTGATTAGAAATCCTGAGAAATATGATGTGCTCTTGACAACCAATCTGTTTGGAGATATCCTCTCAGACGAGGCTGCCCAAGTTGTTGGAGGCCTGGGATTAGCACCTGCTGGAAACATTGGAAAAAAATTCGCCATATTTGAACCTGTTCACGGAGCTGCATTCGATATAGCAAACAAAAACATTGCAAATCCTTCATCGATGTTCCTGTCCATAAAGATGATGCTTGAGTGGTTGGCCAGTAAGAACGAGAATAATGAAGAAAAACGACTTATCGAGTTGGGGATAAAAATAGAAAAAACGCTGATAAGTCTCCTTGAACAAAACCTAAAAACAATTGATATAGGAGGTAACATGCATACTGACGAATTTACTGGGATGTTTATATCCAAACTAGTTTCGTGATATTCAAACGTGCCAATCTGAATTCTAGTCTGAATTACGATTGGTACAAGTAGATTTATTGTGAATTATGATTGAGGTAAAAATGGAATAATTAATGTTCCTATTCTTTGCTACTAGGTGGAGCTTGACAGAATTCTGTCAAAACACCATTCATAGATTTTGGATGGATGAAAGTTATTTTTCGCCCATAAGAACCAGTTCGAATGTTGCCAATCATCCTTGTCCCATTCGCAATTGCCTTCTCGACATCATTGTCAATATCATCTGCAGTGATTGCTACATGATGTATCCCTTCACCACGATCTGTCAAGAATTTTTTAATAGGACTGTCGTCAGCCGTTGGTTCCATCAGTTCTATTCGCGTGTCTTCCAACTTCAAAATTGCAACCTTGACTCTTTCCGTAGGAACCTCCTCGATGTCAATTTTATCAATTTTTAGAATCTTTTCATAGTTCTTTAGCGCTTCACTTATACTATGTACCGCTATAGCTACATGATCAACTCTCATTTCAAAGCACCATCAAAAAGAGAATTTAGGTTCATAACGTCCAAATATATCGACAAAAACATCGCTTATCTCTCCGAGTGTTACGTGTGCTTTTACGGCAGAAATAATATGTGGCATAAGGTTCTCATCTTCTTTTTCAGCAAATCTTTGCAACTTGCTTAATTCAGAGTTTACTTTGGTTTGATCTCTGCTTTTCTTAAATTCTTTCAATTTTTTCACCTGACGTATCTCTATTTCAGGGTCTATTGTATTTAATTTTGGTTCTACATCATTTTGATCTTGAAATTTGTTTACTCCTACAATAATGCGATCATTATAGTCAATTTCTTTTTTCAATTGGTAGGCATTTCGTCTTATTTCTTCTTGAAAGAAACCAGTTTCGATTGCTGCTAGAGATCCTCCAATCTTTTCTATATTTTTGAGATATTTATCTACTCCTTCTTCTATTTCAGATGTCAGATATTCAAGATAATAAGACCCTGAGAGAGGATCAACAGTCTTTGTTACACCTGTCTCATTTGCTATGATTTGTTGAGTTCTTAGGGCTACCTTAACTGATTCTTCAGTTGGAAGTGCCAATGCCTCGTCTCTAGAGTTTGTGTGTAAAGATTGACATCCTCCCAATACCGCAGACAATGCTTCTAGTGTAACTCTCACGACATTGTTATCCACTTGCTGTGCTGTGAGGGATTCTCCACTTGTCTGTACATGAAATCGCAGATGAGTAGATTTATCGCTTTTTGCTCCGAACCTTTCTTTCATAATTTTTGCATAGATGCGACGAGCTGCTCTAAATTTGGCAACCTCTTCAAACAATTCCATAGTGCAGCAGAAAAAGAACGATAAACGTGGCGCAAATTCATCAACCTTTAGGCCTCTTGATACACATGTATTTATGTACTCTATTGCATTGGCGAATGTAAAAGCTAACTCTTGAATAGCATTTGAACCAGCTTCCCGCATATGATATCCAGAGATGCTTATCGGATACCACTGCGGAACATGTCTGGAGCAAAACTGAATCATATCTCCAATGATTCTCATCGACTCTCTTGGAGGATAAATATATGTATTGCGAGCTATATACTCCTTCAAGATATCATTTTGCGTCGTACCCCTTAGATTATTAGATGAGACGCCCTGCGATTCTGCAACAACGATGTATAAGGACAATAAAGTTGCCGCAGTCGAATTAATCGTCATGGAAGTACTAACTTTATCTAGGGGTATATTTTGGAAACATGTCATCATGTTGTCAATTGAACTGATTGCAACTCCTGTCCTTCCAACTTCGCCCTGTGAGTATGGATTGTCTGAATCTCTCCCAGTTTGCGTTGGAAGATCAAATGCCAGAGATAGCCCAGTCTGTCCATGCTCTAACAAGAATCGAAATCTATTGTTAGTTTCTTCTGCACTTCCAAATCCGCTGTACTGTCGCATAGTCCACATTCTTTCTCGGTACATGTCTGGATAAAGTCCCCTTGTATACGGATATTTGCCGGCTTCTTCATCTTTGGAGATTTTAGTAAGGTCTTTTGCAGAAAAAATTCTCTTTACAGGAATACCTGAATCTGTTTTAAATTTTTTTATCTCCTGTTTTGCCAATTTTCTATCCTCCTATACAATTATCTTATTAGCAAAATTTAAAGCTGCGTTATATGGTTCTACTTCCTTTTTCAGGATTTTGGTTACAAGTTTCCTGTATTCATGACTTTTCATTATCTTTTCAATAGATTTTTCTTTAATTACATTTAAAATCATATCTTTCAATTCATTTTCTAGTATGGATTTTTCTCTTGCCTGGTATGATTCATCGTCCAATAATTTTACTAAGGATTTTGTTAATTCCTTAATTCCTTTATTCATCTTTGCTGAACACTTGAACACTAGTTTTTTATTGTTTCCTACCAAGTCTGAAACGATATTGAATAGTATCGTGGCTCCTTCCAAATCTGATTTATTTACAACATAGATATCGCCTATCTCTGTTAAGCCAGCTTTTATTGCTTGTATGCTGTCACCTGTTTGTGGGTTAAAAATAACTACAGTAATATTGACAGCTTTTGAGATTTCGATTTCGAGTTGTCCTGCTCCCACACTTTCTATTAATATTAAATTATAACCGGCAGCGTCCAAAATTCTTACAACATTTCTCAGTGATCTTGAAATACCACCTTCAGCTCCCCTTGATGCCAAGCTCCTCACGTAGATTTCGTCGCTAATTGACATCATACGTACTCTATCTCCCAACAATGCTCCGCCGGTTATTGGACTTGATGGATCGACTGCTATGACTGCCACCTTATATCCAAGTGAGTGAAATTCTGCTGCCAATCTTCCTATTAGTGTACTTTTGCCCGAACCTGCTGATCCGGTAAATCCAATCGTTCTTGCATTCTTTGTTTTCTTGAAAATCTCGTGAATTATTTTCACTGACTGGGGTTCATTGTTATCAACAATTGATATTGCTCTGGAAATTGATCTTTTATCTCCTTTTAAGATTCCGGATACTAACTGAGACACGAGTCATTTAGCTGGAAAATTAAGTATTAAAAGTTACTTCTATGTGGGCAATTAGATCGCCATTTAAAAGTGAAAGTGACAAAAAATTTTAAAGCTCCTCTATAAATTTTAGATATATGTCAACATCTATACATGGCAAAAAAAAGCCGATAAGAGTTCTTGTGTCTAAACTGGGGCTGGATGGTCATGATCGAGGAGCTTTAGTAATATGCAGGGCGCTTAGAGATTCTGGCATGGAGGTAATCTATTCGGGGTTATTCTGTACCCCAGAACAGGTCGCAAAAATTGCTATTGATGAAGATGTCGATGTAGTTGCAATGAGTCTGTTGAATGGGGCTCATCTTACTTTATTTCCTAGAGTTGCAACTTTATTGAAGGAACGAGGTGTAAGTGACATTCTTTTAATTGGTGGGGGAGTAATACCTGGTAAGGATAAGGAGCAACTTGAAGAAAAAGGGGTAAAAGGTAATTTTGGCCCAGGAACACCACTCGAAGTAATTATTGAATTTATTCACAATAATGTTAAAAAATAACACTACCTGAAAGTTCTGATGATCTAATCGTTGCTTAGGAACTTGCTATATTTTTCCGTATCACTTATCAACATTCCAAATAATATCCCAACTCTAACTTTACCAGTTAAAAGTGACAGTGTATCTTTATCTGTGATCTCATGTTCAATTGAATAGTAATTAGTAAATCTGATTTTGTATGTTTATTGCAATTAAGATGTTGCAGTAAGAAATAACTACGGGCATCTTATTGCCGCAATAACCATTAACACAGCCAAATAACTAATACAAGTATTCGAACAATTATTAGAATGTTCCCAATTGTTTCGGCCGGATATGGGATGGGAGCATACTGTAGGACTGCGCCTAGAACAATGAGAACTATTGCTTAGATAAGTAAATTCTGGTTAGAATTGCAGTCATATATTAGATTAGTTAGGGAAACGAAGTTTATTACCATGCTATTCTGAATGAATGTCTTTAACATGCAAGTCTAAATCGTCTTGTGTAGGATACAGAAGACCGCATTCTTTACATTTGAAATTTGCTGTCACACTAAAATAAGTGCAACATTGGACATATAGCTTTTATACATGAAGGCTATTCCAGTTTGGAATTTAGTATCTGTTATGTTACAGTCTAACGCAGGTACATTTAAGATGATTCGAATATGAAAAATCATCATTCAATTTATCTACTGATTATTCAAATTGCGCAAGAACATCATGCACACGTGACAGCAATACAGAGATGTTCTCAAATTAGAAACATTATTAATAAAAATAAAAATAAAGTAGATTTTCAATCTACCGGATTTGTTTCGATTTCGTTATCAGTCTGGGGAACTCCCATAGACTCATTTGTTCCGGACATCCCGTCAACAGATTCATTCATTCCTGACTTAGTGCCAGTTGATTGAGACGAACCTAATTGATCTTCGGTCGTTTGATTAGCACCTAGTGTATTTTGAGTTGTTTGATTAGCACCTAGTGTATTTTGAGTTGTTTGTGAGGATTCAAGCTGATTTTGACTTGTTTGTGAGGATTCAAGCTGATTTTGATTTTCCACTGTTATTTCATTTATGTTTACATTTGTCAAATCAAATTCAATGTCACCGTCACTGTTACTGATATGTGCTCTCTTAGTCGTGACATCTACCTGAATTGTTCCCTTACTAATTTGTCCTCGAATTTCTCCGTCAGGAAAGGTCTCTGTGTGAACATTTACATACGCTGATGCGTCATCAAAAAGATCAGTAAGATCGGATATTGACTTGCCCTTTAAGGGACCTTCTAATTTGTCTGCTGTTATACTGCCCTGAACTAATGCACCGTTGACAGTATCCTTATTGCCTTTGAATAGTGTTGCTACAACAGGCCCGTTTTCACCAACTTTCCCTGAGTGAATATGAGCTTGTGTTACCCCGTTGAGGCCCTCTGCTTCAATCTGATACCATACCTTTGAATTACCACTGTTTACAATAAATCCACTAATACCTGTTGCCGTTACATCCCCATGCGATGGTACTTCATTCTTTCCATTTAGCGTCGTAACGTACCCATTTTGTTGCTGTGCATTTACTTGGTTTGTTAATATTACTGAAATTGAGATTGACATTATTGCCACTAGAATCAGTGTTATGTGGACTAACTTTGTCATTGCTTAAAAAAAGACAAAATGATTTATTAATATCCATGTATACTCATTCTAAAAATTATGACTCCTTAAAGAATCTGTTAAAGCATTATAAATTATGTGGTATATTAAATCCTGAATTTGTGTGGATAGAACTTCTACCAGATCTAGTTTTGCTGTTGGGTTTTTTCAATGTTGGGATCGTATATACACAAATCCATTATCTCGTGATCCTTGACAGACTCACATTGTTAGAGTAGCTCGCATCTTTTAGGATGCAAGTGCCTAAACCATGAACTGTACTGGTTTTTAATTTGGTAATGAAGATTTAAATCTACAATGTTATTCAGTACAATTTGACTCAAAAAATGACACTTATCGGGGACGTTTACAGATGGCTTGACAGTAAATTCAGTTCTAGTCCCACAAATTTTAGTTGGGTGATAAAGAATCAACTTGCTGGAAGTGGACTACCTCTGTCATTTAATCAATTCAAATGGTTAGTGAATCATGGAATAGGAACTATTGTAACAGTACGAGAAATATCATTGCCTTCACGCTGGTTTTCTGCAGGGGATAGCGAAAGTTTAGAACCTCGTGGTAATAATGTCAAGAAAATAAATTACTTGCATCTAAGAGTCGAAGACTATCATGCTCCAACTGTTGAAGAGATTGATTCAACAGTTAAATTTATCGAGAATGAAATTGAGGCAAAAAGAGCAGTACTAGTTCATTGTGCCGCTGGGAAAGGAAGAACGGGAACGATATTGGCTGCTTACTTGTTAAAAAAAGAAAATATTAGTGGGAAGGATGCTATAACCAGAATCAGAAACATACGTCGTGGATCCATTCAAACTGATTCTCAAGAAAAGTCACTTCACGAGTATGAGAAATATTTGAGAGACAAACCAATGAGAAATTGAAATTAAGTTATAATCATGTTAGTAACAGAACCCTCTGATGTAACGAATATGATAACATTTTATTGATACCAAATGATATAATTGGTATGGACTTTGAAAAACTAGAAGAGTTGGCTGTTGAAGCAAACCTCGCACGAAATCAGAATATGAGATCGAAGGCTAAAAAAATAGAAGAGGAGCTATTAAATACCCTGACTGAAAATCAGTTTTTTTTTCCCGTACAAGAAGAAGTTTTAATTACCAAGAATTCTGCTTCATACGTGTATAAAAAAAGCAAAACATATCCAGCATTGTTAGAATTTATTGCGCGAATATTACACGTCGATATTCCGATCAAGATTAAACAATGCAAATTTGGTCCTGGAGGAATCATAATAGCAGCAGACAATAAGGAAGAAGCACAGAAGATCTTAAAGGATTGTTGCCGTGAATTACAGATTCTCATAAAGGCAAAGGAAGGACATATTGACTAATTTTGTTCGAATGATGTGCAAGAATTTCGTTTATTATTAATTACGTTGATAAGATTTGACAGCCTGAACGGCTTTATCAAAACATCTTGCATGCTCACTCTAAAAGATTTGATTCCATCTGCAGTTCCATATAGCGGATTAGTAGAGGTTAAAACAATTCTTTGACTCGGCTTTATACGATGTATCTCTTTTGCAAGATCACTTGCTCCAATACTGCCAGACAAATGTGTATCCAAAATTATAATATCAAAATTGTTTTCTTTAGCGACTGATAGGCATTCATTACCCTCGGGGGTCACAACCGCTGTAATGTTTCTCTCTGCAAAGAATTCAACATAGAGCATCATCAAATCGGGATCGGATTCTGCGATAAGAATTCGTGGTCTAATCTCTTGGGCGGATGAGGTTAATGAGGTTACTAAGTGATGAAGATCATATTTATTCAGATCCACCATCAAGTCATGTGAATCTGAAATCTTAGATCTTGAATCTAGTTTAGTATTCAAAATAGGCTGTGGGTGAGGACATATTACTGTTATATGGTAATTATTTCTGAGCCATTCATCATGAACATCTTGCCACCATTTCTCTAAAATTTCTGACTTTTCAAATGATTTGGATTCACACAAACAACATGCGGCATCGGCAAAGACAGTTATTCTCTCTTTCTTACCTTGCGTCATAAGTTCATGTACCATATTCTCTAGATTTGTCTTGAGATCCTCAAAAAGGAGTAAGTTGCCACTTAAAGCAGATTCAAAGTGTGGTCTAAAGTTTATAATCTGTAAATTCTTATTGTTGATGTTATCTTGACAATTTTTTATTTTGGCAGACAACCTTGATATGCCCAACATATGCGATTGGTCAAAGGCATAGACAGAAGCATAGATACAAAGTTGCCCCTCTTCAAGTCCTTGATTAATCCAATAGGCAGCTGCCTCTGCGTGGTTTTCTTCACCTTCACACAAGAGCATGACATGCTTACCATTAGTAATCTCATACGGATTATACCTATTACTCAATCAAATCCCAATTCTTTGATGTTTTCATCTTTCGATAACAATCCTATACCGCATATCGTAATGAACATAATAGTTTATTACTGTTATTGCATTGTCTCGAAAAATCTTGTTAAAAGTTTGTACGGAGCCTTCAAAATGATTCCATAGGAAAATAAACTTCTCTAAACACTTACTTATTTCTGTAATATGACCAGTGAAGATAGGTCTGTTAATATCTATCGTAATACTGTTACTAACAAAATAAAAAACAAGACCTAAATTATAATGGCGCTTGGCGAAATAATAAGAGTATTTTTAGATATTTTGAATTCAATATCTTAAATCCTATTCTTCATTTTTCCACATCATCTTTCTCATTTCTTTGCCAACAATTTCCAATTGACTTTTTTCCAATTGGTTCATGAATCTCACAAACGAATTCTTACCATCCTTTTTGTATACACTTGCCCATTCATTTGCAAATTCTCCGGATTGTATGTCATTTAGCACATTCTTCATATTTTCTTTTGCCTGGTTGTTGATTACCATTGGTCCTCTAGTGAGACCTCCATACCTTGCGGTTTCACTGACACGATTATACATTCCTGTTACTCCATATTTGTATATCAAATCTACTATTAGTTTTAATTCATGCAGACATTCATAGTAAGCTACCTCAGGTTGGTAACCTGCTTCAACCAAAGTTTCAAATGCATTGAGTACTAAAGAATGAGTACCACCGCACAAATCAACTTGTTCTCCAAACCAATCTGTTTCAACCTCTTCTTTGAACGTGGTCTCAATTACTCCTGGTCTTGTGCTTCCTATGGCCTTTGCCAATCCCAGAACGGTATTTAAGGCATTTTTGGAATAATCTTGGTAGACTGCGATAAGTGATGGAGTACCAAATGCTTCCTGAAATAATTCTCGTACTCTCTGACCTGGTCCTTTCGGAGCGACCATTATTATGTCAATATTTTTGGGCGGAATTATCCATTTCCAGTGTATAGCTGCTCCATGAGAAAAAGACAGGGTTTTTCCTTCAGAAAGCCCAGGTTCTATTTCATTCTTATACACATTAGCCTGTTCCATATCTGGAGTCAGAAGGTGAATAATATCAGCCAACTTTGAGGCTTCTTTTACTTCCTTAACTACATGTCCATCATTTTCTGCAATTTTCCATGATTTTCCTTCTTTGTATAAACCAATTAATACCTTCAATCCGGAATCTTTCATATTATTTGCCTGTGCTCTACCCTGTATACCGTAGCCTATTACGGCAATTGTCTTGCTCTTGAGTTGTTCTAAAGAAACATCATTGTCAAACCATTTTTTTGCAGTCATAATTAACTCATATTCTATATCGGTATATATGCTATCTAATTTCATTAAGATAGAGTATGATAAGATATTAGTCTAATATCTCGATTCTAGTACAACACTCTTTGCATTCCAGAATCAAGATATCATTCTTATTGGATATTACTGTGAATTTTTTTGCACCGCAGTGCTTGCATATGGGACATGCCCTTAATGGCTTTGTCATGGAGCATACCGATGTTTTTCATCAGATAGTTATTTAATATCGGGATATTGTTTAATTTCGCCCGTCCCATCCCTTTGAGTTTCAAAAAGAACTTTTATTCTCTGAATTCCGTCGAGATCCAAAATATTCTTATATACTGCATCAGGTACAAAATTTTTCCACTCTTTATCCATGACAATGTTCATCCTAATATTAGTACCATTGCAGTCATTCACATTGTAGAATACTGGAGGACGCACACTAAAAATCTCAGAAGTATGCGATAAAAGCTCGAGTACAAATTTGTTACCAGAATATATGGAATCAAACTTGGGTAACATAGATTTTAGATGTTGGACCCAAATTGCATTATTCTCTAAATTCATTATCGGTACAATATACACTCTTCTAAGGTCAATTTTTGATTCTACTAAAGAATCATGAATAAAGTAAATTCGTTCCCCCGCAGTGAATGGATTTGAAAATGTGTAATTAAACTGAGAACTTCCTACCGCGATTATCAATTCCCCACATTCTTTTAATATTTGATGGGCGAGCTTCAGATGCCCATTGTGAAATGGCTGAAACCTCCCTATCATTAATCCACAAGACATTTTATCTATTATTTAATTTATTTACTTGCTCTTTTATTTTGTCTTTGTCAACTTTCTTAAATATTGGCTCAATTTCTCCCAATCTATGACCTGGTTTCAGGAATATTGTTCCAATGGAATCCCAATTCTGTTCGTGAATGTTACCTCCTAATGATATTTGCTTCCAAATTTGTTCCGCCGAAAATGGAATGAATGGAGCAAGTAGTATTGATAATGATCGTACGGCGTTAATTGAAACATAAAGTGTAGAACCTGATTTTTCAGGATTTTTCCACGGCTCTCGCTTCTGAAAGTACTGGTTGAAAATTGAAGAAAAAAACAGAATATTCTTTAGCGCTTTATCAATCTCGTTACTTGAAATAAAACCACCAACTGTATTACCAATACGTTCTATTTCTCCCAATGCATTTTTATCCAGCTCATCATACTCATTCGGGTTTGGTATCACATTACCAAAATTTTTCCTAATAAAAGTCAATGTTCGATTTACAAAATTCCCAATATTTGCTATTAATTCATTGTTTATCTTTTTCTCGAAATCATTCCAATCAAAATTGATATCATCTTGAGAATAACTACAAATTGATGCAATGTAAAATCGTAGATAATCGGCTTGAAAAAGATTCACAAATTCCCTCAATCCAATATACCAATTTCTGCTCTTCGAAATTTTATTGTTTTGTAGCATAAGATGTCCACGGGTTGGGATGAAATCTGGCAATTTGTATTCTTGATCTATACCAATTCTAATTGCTGGCAAAAATAGATAGTGATGATAAACAATATCTTTTCCAATAAAATGATATATTTTGGAATTATTCCATTTTTCTCTTGCCTTATCAATGTCTTGTAGTAATCCAATGAGTGAAGATATATAACACAAATGATTATCAAACCATCCATAGAACACCTTATCTTTTTGTTCATTACCTGCCATAGGAATGTTAACCCCCCAAGGAATGTCCCTTGTTATATCCCAATCTTGTAATCCTTCTACAATCCAGTTGAGCACATATTTCTTTACATCCTGTTGAAGAAATTTGTTATCCTTTAACCATTTTTCAAGAACATCCTCAAAATTAGAAAGCTTGAAGAAAAAATGATTACTCTGCTTTTTAACCGGCGGGATTCCACAAATTGCACACTTTGGATCCAATATCTTTTCAGGGATTCTACCACACTTTTCGCAAAGATCTGAATATTGTCCAATCGCACCACAATAAGGACACTTTCCAACAACATAGCGATCCGGCAAAAATTTCAAGTCTTTTTCACAATAATACTGTACAACCACTTTTTCGTAGATAAGATCTTTTTTTCTTAAAACTTCAAAGACATACTGTACAAATTTCCTATTTGTTTCAGAGCTTGTTTGTGAAAAAGAGTCAAAAACAATTCCAGCTGAACTAAAATCTTCCAAGTCTTTATCATGCCAGTATTTAACATAATCCTCCGGTTTTACTTTCTTTTTTTCAGTTTCAATAAGAACTGGGGTTCCAAAATCATCTGATGCACAGAGATGGTATACTTCCATTCCATTTAATTTTAGGAACCTGCGGAAGATATCTGCAGGTAGATAAGTAGACGAGATATGACCAAGATGAATCTCTCCATTTGCATACGGGAGTGCGCTTGTTATTATTACACTCTCTGTTTTGGAATTGGGCACAGCAGAAACAGTGATTACTAAGGGGAATTAAAACTATCTGAAACAATCAATCTTACAAGACTTTCTGGGTCTCCTTTATTTCAATCTTGACGATCATGACTAATTAGTTATAACACATTGATTTGATGTATAGCCAGATGAAAAATAGCAGACTAATTGACGATGGGAAAAAGTCATGGGAATGGGCGTGTTCTCATATGGGTATTATTAACGAAATTGTGAATCAGAACATTGACAACAAGCCGTTAAGGGCTCTAAGACTTGGACTTTCATTACATGTTACGAAAGAAACATCCGTACTCGTAATAGCTGCGACTAAATTAGGAGCTAAGATTGCGCTGTGTTCAGCAAATCCCTTATCAGTACAAGAAGACATAGCAGCATTTCTTTCATCAGAAGGAGTCAACGTATTGGCATGGAAAGATGAAACCGAAAAGGAGTATTTGGACAATTTAAGGCAAGTTTTGGAATATCATCCCCAGATACTCACAGATGATGGCTCAAACCTTCATGTTATGGCACACGAGAAGAAAAACGCGGGAATATTTGGTGGAACAGAAGAAACTACATCAGGAATTACAAGACTCAAAGCACTGGAAGAACATGGCAAATTGCGATATCCAGTGATTGGTGTAAACGAAGCTCGCACAAAGCACTTATTTGATAATCACTATGGGACAGGGCAAAGTACACTGACAGGAATTATTAGACTGACTAATGTTCTTATTGCTGGTAAACATATAGTTGTCTGCGGGTACGGTAATGTAGGCAGAGGAGTAGCGGCAAGAGCTAGAGGATTGGGGGCTATTGTTACTGTTGTTGAGGTTGATTCACTAAAAGCCCTAGAAGCATACATGGACGGTTACTACGTAAAAAAAATTAGTCAAGTAGTAGAAAATGCAGATATTTTTATAACATGTACGGGGCAAAAAAACGTAATTATTGAAAAACATTTCAAAAGAATGAAAAATGGAGCGATACTTGCGAATGCAGGACATTTCGACAATGAAATTGAAGTAGAGAAACTGATTTCAAATTCAAAAGAGAATTATTCCATTAGACCATATTTGGATTGTTACCACATTAATGGCAGAAAAATTTTCCTACTGTCCAAGGGCAGAGTTGTTAATTTAGTGGGTGGAGAAGGAAATCCTCCAGAGGTAATGGCGATGTCTTTTGCAAATCAACTTCTTTCGATAATGCATATTTTTAAAAATCATGAAAGAATGCAAAAGAAAGTTTATCGCGTACCAGAGAAAATTGATTCTAATGTCGCAAAGTTATCATTAAAATATTTGGGGATAAGTATTGATAAGTTAAGCCCCCTTCAGAGAAAATATGCGAAATCCTATTGACGCTTGGTAATCTGCTCTACAATGTTCATGTAAAGTCTATTTTTTTGAAACTTCAGGGTGAAGTCTAAGAATTCACTTACAATTGACACATAATATTTTATAAGTGATTGAAACTTAAAAAACTAATTATGACTTGGATGCGTGCTGCAAGCATTGAAGAATTTGAAAAGAAAACTGGGAAAGAAGTAAATTTAGGTGGAAGCAGGATTGCAATTTTTAGAACAAAAGATAAATTTTATGCTATCGAAGCATTGTGTCGACATCAGGATGGCTCACTTGCTCCAGGTAGAGTGGATGGAGAGGTCGTGGAATGTCCATTACATTCATGGCACTATAACGTACGCACTGGTGAATTATTAGATTATCTTGAAGGGGTAAAATTAAAAACGTATAAAATTGATTTGAAAGGTAGGGATATTTACATAGATGTTTGAATCAATTATTGCTACCTGACATTCATAAATTGCTATAGTACTAATTTGAAAATATATAACAAACTTTCTGATACTCTTGAAGATATTGGTACTACAGAAGATAATAAGATTAGGATGTACATTTGTGGTATTACCGTATATGATGACTGTCATATTGGACACGCCAGAACCATAGTAGTTTTTGATATTTTAAGACGATACTTAATTCACAAAGGTAAAGAATTAGTATATGTGCAAAACTTTACCGATGTCGATGACAAAATAATTAATAGAGCTAAATTGGATGGAAAGTCCCCTTATGAAATTTCCTCCAAGTATATAGAGAGTTACTTTGAAGATTTTTCCAAACTAAATGTTCTCAAGGCCGATTTTTATCCAAAAGCAACTGACCACATAATTGAAATAATAAATGCTATTAAAATATTAAAAGAAAAAAATTATACGTATACTACTCTAAACGGAGTTTATTTCAAAGTGAGAGCATTTCCAAATTATGGTAAACTATCAAAGAAACAAATTGATGAGCTTGAAGAAGGTACTAGGATTGAAATTGACAAATTGAAGGAGGATCCTTTAGATTTTGCTCTGTGGAAATTCTCCTCTGATGTTCCAAATTGGGAAAGTCCTTGGGGAAGAGGCAGACCAGGTTGGCATATTGAGTGTTCGGTCATGGTATCAAAGTTCCTTGGTAATGAAATTGAGATTCATGGAGGTGGTACTGACCTGATATTTCCTCATCACGAAAATGAAATTGCACAATCTGAAACTTTTAACGAAAAAAAACTAGCAAAACTATGGATGCACGTAGGAATGATTACAATTAATTCAGAAAAGATGTCAAAGTCCCTTAGAAATATGATAGTACTTAAAAACGCTCTTCAAAAATGGGGTTCTAACGTCCTTAGATTATACCTGATTTCATCTCAATATTCAAAGCCTATGGATTACAATGATGAAATATTGCAAGAATCATTGCAAAAATGGAGACAAATTGAAAACTGTATCTATGAGCTTAGAACAACTAAAAATGTGTCTGAAAACATGGACGAATTTGAGGATAAATGTGATGGTTTCCTAAATGATTTTTTGTCTGCACTTGATAGTAACCTGAATACTCCATTAGCATTGACATCGCTTATGAGGCTCGTCTCATATGTTAACAACTTAAGTTCATCAGAAAAATTATCTATTAGGATGTCTGATAAAGCGCTACCTATAGTAGATACCATCATGGATATTATCGGTATTAAAGTAGTGGAGATCGATAATGATACTAAAATCAAAATCGAAGAGATGATTGATCGGAGAAATAATCTCAGAGCCGAGAAGAAATTTCAAGCGGCCGATAATTTGAGAAAGAAGATCTTTGAATTATTTGATGTTGAGTTGACAGATCATAGCACGTACACATCATGGAAAAAAAAAGAAAAAATTTATTTCGAATGTGAGCCATCATAGTTAAATCAATGGGTTCCAGAGATTTATTACTCACTGTTTGTTTTTACTCACAAAAAGATACTCCAAGACTTGATAAACTTTTAATTATTCAAGACATCGAGTTATCTTTATTGAAAAACAAATCCGCATTTTTCAGAATCATGATAATAGCTTTGATACTTGTATCAACAAGTATTGTCATGTCTCTTCATCCTATTAAAGACAATTTTCAAGTTTTTAGCGAATCAACCAATGTCCTGGTGCCGCAACCACAAGAACAGTCAGGAAATAAAAGTAGCATCCAAGTTTTTACCGATTCACTCAGGGCTTTGGTATCAAAGTCTACTGAACTTACGAGCAAATATCAACAAGAACTTGGAAAATGGACAACTAAGGAAAATGACAATTTGACAATGATCACTATAACTGATAATTATTTGTCCCAGTTTAAAGAGCTTGAAAATGAAGCAAGAAATCTAGTTGTCCCAATCGGACAGGAAAAAATTAAGGATTCTTTTATCAAATCTGTCAATTCAGAAGCTGCCAGCTATGAGCACTTTAAGAACTATCTCATTACCGGAAATAAAACTGAAGATGAACTTTCAATAGATGATTTGTCTCTTGCTTTCCAGTATGAACAGGTTTATTCGAGTTTTCTACTAAAAAATCGTTAAACTATAGGGAAAAGTTATTTTGAAACACAGATATATTCCCTCAACATACCAGTATATTTAGGAAGTTTTGTTGTGAAGAATTATTTTAGAAATTTTTTCTGCTCCTTTTCTTTTCAATTAATCCCAATAACAGTGTTACTATTTTGTAGTACAATTCTACTAATAATAAATGGCACAGGCTACTCTACAGATAATTTCAGTGTGTTAGAAAGCAATATAGTGATTGATCAAAGTGGGTTTATTCATTTATTGGGTGAAATAAGAAATACATCAAATGAAACTCAGCGGAGTATTACAGCTAATGCTAATTTTTATGACAATAACGGACAAAATATAGGCAATGGGAGTGGAATCGTCTCATTAAGGTCATTAAATACCGGACAGGTATCGCCATTTGAAATAATTTTTCTCGATAAGAACCAAACCAAACATTTTTTTAATTATACCCTCAATTTTACGAGTGAAATTGGACAGCAGAAGCCAGATGGCATTGTCATAACGTCTTTAAAATCTAGACCAGACATATTTGGATATTATTATGTTAGTGGAAGAATTTCCAATATGGGTAATGATACCGCCACAAATGTTCTTGCGATTGCGTCTTTCTTTGACAAAAATGGAAGGATGATTGGACTATCAAGCGCAATTACCGAACCGAGTAATATGACTTCGCATTCTACCGCAAGTTTTACTATTGTTATGGATGATAAACTACAATCACCGAAAATCAAAAACTATTCTCTGACGGTTGACTCAGATCAATATGCATCTAAATGACTAGTAATTTTCCATTCTAACCTTTCAGAATAACGAGGGGGACTTAGAATAGCGTTCAAATCATCACGTCAATTGAAGTCATGCGAATCATGTATCCCAAAGACCTTAAGGATACAGAATTATATTATGCCGGCGCAAAATGAATTACATATGGAAATATTTCAACCGTCAATCTTCCTTGCCATTTTTCCATATTTGTTTATCGGTAGCTTTCCAATATTTGGACTGATATTGGTTACAAAGTGGATAATAGATGATGTTAGGAAGAAGCGAAGACTGACTTTAAGAATATAATTTGAACGAAATTAGCTTCTGTTTACCAGGAAATATTAAATAATCCGGTCCTGGCAATGCCTGAAAATATATATCACATAGTAGAATATCATAAGTATATGTTGAAAGGACCCGAGAGAAAATGCGCCTTGTGTGAAGAATCTCTACCAACTGGAAGCGCAATAAATATCTGTGAAAGTTGTTTAAAAAGTGCAGATTGTTGTGTCGGGCTGGAAAACCTGAGGGATTAGATCTGATTCTATTCAGCCATTTTTAGCGTATCGCTTATCGTTATAATACCTGTGATTTCGCCCCTCCGACTTACAAGTACGCATTTTGTAAATCTTACAAGCGGAATAAGAGCTTTAGCAGGTGTCGCTATATCTACTATTGGGGGCGGTGCTTCCATTATCTGCAGTATGGGTACTTGATGGATATTTTTCTTGTCATCGCTCTCAAGTACCTTTCTAGCAAGGATATCTTCACTTACAAGCCCCACAATTTTGGACACGTCGAAAACAGGTATTTGGCTAATAGAGTTCTTCATCATCTTTTCGATCGCAACTTCTAATTTTTCATCTTTCTGGACTGATATCACCTCCTTGCTACAAATGTCTCCGGCCTTCAATGAGGTTTTTCCTTCTTGAGAACTAAGAACCTCAAAGATTTTTTTAGCAGTATCATAACTTGGTTTGCATCGTCCTGACTCAATTTGATTTATCATGGATGTGCTAATTCCAGAAAGCGATGCCAATTCCCGTTGAGTCATTCCCAGCCTTATCCTTCCCTGCTTAATGTAATCAATCCTAGGAAGCATTTACAGATTATTTATTCTGATTTCATATTTTTATAGTAATAGTACGGCCCTCATAAACGCAATAAATGGATGAAATGATGGCCTTAACCTTATATTATATAGACTTAGAGATGTCATACTATTAGAAATGAGTCAAGACACCCACAAGAAAAAGTGGGACTCTGTGAAGAGATACAAACTAACCAAGATGTTAAATCAGCTGTCAAATATTACAGGCCATGGGACAGAATTAGTTACGGTCTATGTACCCCCAAGAAGACCAATTTTTGAGGTAATTGGCCAACTCAGAAATGAGTCAGGCACTGCATCTAATATTAAATCAGATTTAACGAGGACTCATGTACAAGATGCACTGAGCAAAACAGTCGAGCATCTTAAATTATTCAAGGAAACACCTGAAAATGGACTTGCAATTTTTTGTGGAGCAATTCCGAACAATAAAGGAATAGGTAATGAAAAAATAGAGCTCTATTCGGTTCTACCGCCAAAACCAATCCAGATTAACCTATACAGGTGTGATGATCATTTTTGGACAGAACATATCAGGGATATGCTTAGAGATGAAAAGGTAATAGGATTACTTGCCATAGATAGTCAGGAAGCAGGATTAGGCATACTTACTGGTGACAGATGGGAGGTTATAGATACATTAACTTCTGGCGTCGCTGGAAAACATCGACAGGGAGGACAGTCTGCAAGGAGATTTGAAAGACTCAGGGAGAATGAACTTAACGAGTATTTTCATAGGATTGCAGAGCATGCGCAAAAAGTCTTTATAGACGAACATAAAATTAGCGGTTTGATTGTAGGAGGACCAGGTCCAACTAAAGAAAACTTTTTGAAGGAAGAATATCTTGATTATCGACTCCAAAACAACGTACTTGCTACAATAGACATCTCTTACTCTGGAAGCGAAGGAATTAGGGAATTATTGGAAAAAGTAAACGAACAAGGAATAATCTCCGAATATAGATTGCTAGAGGAGAAGAAACTAATAAAGAAATTCATGAGCCAAGTATATTCCGATGAGGGATTATCTATGTATGGTATTCATGATGTTTTGAATATGCTAAAAAGTGGTATTGTAGACACATTGATAATTACAGATGAGATACCATACATGTATCTAGAGATAAAGTGCAATAAATGTGGAGTTATTGACGAAAAGTATGTTGATAGAATCAATTTGATCAATGTAAAGCAGGAGGAAGTATCAAAATCGTGCTCCAATTGTGGAAGTCAGGATAGGCAAATCACAGAAAAAGACATCGTCGACTTCCTCGAAGAATTATCGGCTAATATTGGAAGCAAAATGGAAGTTATCTCATCAAAAACAGAAGAAGGGGCACAGTTAGGAAGTCTGGGAAATATTGGCGCACTTTTACGTTTTAAGCCATCGCGTTGACAGACCACTATTGTAATCTAATTTGCCTTGATTCCATATACTGTCAGAGATGCTTTTATCCTTTGGGCGATCTTGTCAAGTTCTTCATCTGAGATGAGATATCTTGAAGGCCATCTTCCATTTGGAGAATCATAATTGTATCTCGGGATTATGTGAACATGGACATGAGGTACTATTTGGCTGGCTGCTCTCCCGTTATTTTGTCCAATATTTAGCCCCTTTGCGTCAAGAGCCTTTACAATTCCTTTTGCCAAGAAAGAAGCCGTTGAAAATAGTTTGCCTATTTCATCATCTTCCATCGTAAAAATATCATTGTGGTGTTTCTTTGGGAGCACTAGAGTATGCCCAGTATTAATTGGATACCTGTCCATAATAGCCACAAACATGGAATCTTCGAATATTTTAACTGCTCTCAATTCATTATTAATTATAGAGCAAAATATGCATTTTGTTTTCAACTTCAATAATTAAAATCCATGTCCCTTGCTGATTTATATATTTGTCATTTTCTCTAACTACGTGACTTTTAAATAGGTCAAATTTTTTTCTAAATATAAATGACTGAAACGGTCGAAGTATTGGAGTTTAACATGAGGTTCACATTCACCTGTCCAAAGTGCGATTACAAAAATGAGGATATCTCTTCTGTAGATATCGCCAATGGCAATGCTGAGTGTGGAATGTGTGAAACACTATTTAAGATAGAGGGAATAGACAGCGTAAAGATTTTTGCACTCTTGGAATAATTTTAGCTATCAGTTGATACTTAACTTAGTACCAATGTTATCTTAAAATACGCTTTAATCTTTATTTCACTGATGGAACTTGTCAGTAGAACTGTAATTAGTGGTCCAGCAAGGGCTCCACACAGGGCCATGTATAAGGCGATGGGCTTGAATGATGACGATTTATCGAAACCTATTGTAGGAGTATCCTCTACCTGCAATGAGGCAACACCTTGTAATATCCATTTAGGAGATTTAGCGCAGCATTCAAAGGCTGGAGTAAAGGACTCTGGTTGCACTCCGAGAGAATTTACCGCGGTTTCTGTATCCGATGGAATTGCAATGGGCCATGAGGGTATGAAGGCATCTTTAGTTAGTCGTGAAATTATTGCAGATTCAATTGAAATAATGATGCGGGCACACAGGTATGACGCACTGGTTGGGATCTCGGGATGTGATAAGAGTTTACCAGGGACAATTATGGCCATGGCAAGGCTCAACCTTCCGTCTATATTTGTATATGGTGGGACAATTCTACCAGGTACATGGAATGGAAAACAAGTTACCATACAAGATGTATATGAAGCAGTAGGTTCATTCGAAGCCGGGAAGATAAACCTTGAAGACCTAAAAGACTTGGAAAATGTAGCATGCCCTTCAGCTGGCTCATGCGCAGGTATGTACACAGCAAATACAATGGCTTGCATTAGCGAAGCAATGGGAATTGCATTGCCCGGAAGTGCTTCTCCCCCTGCATTAAGTAAAAAAAGGAACGAAATCTGCTATGAAACAGGAAAGCAAATTTTTAATCTATTAGAAAATAACCTAAGGCCTAAAGATATTCTTACTTTTGAAGCATTTGAAAATGCAATAGCCATAGCTAACGCAATAGGAGGATCGACCAATGCTATACTTCACTTACTTGCGATATCTAAGGAGATAGGTGTACATCTTGATCTAAAGGATTTTGAAAGGATTAGAAGATTGACTCCTCATTTGGCTGATACAAGACCCGGTGGTATGTATGTAATGGTCGATCTAGACAATGTGGGTGGAGTTCCCATTATACTGAAAAGTTTACTAAAAAAAGGATTATTGAATGGTGATACAATGACTGTCACGGGTAAAACAATGAGGCAAAATCTCGAAAAAATATCCCTACATAATTCTGAGCCAGTAGTTTATTCCTGTGAAAAACCTCTACATCATGAGGGAACCCTGAAGATTCTAAATGGTACTCTTGCACCTGAAGGGGCGGTAATAAAGATAGCAGGTCTGCAAATCACAAAATTTGAAGGGGTTGCAAAAGTGTTCAATTCAGAGGAGGATGCTTTTGATGCAATATCAAAGCAAAAAATCCAGAAAGGAGACGTGATTGTTATTAGATATGAAGGTCCTAAGGGCGGTCCTGGAATGAGGGAAATGTTGGCAGTAACAGCTGCGTTAGTTGGCCAAGGTCTTGGAACAGATGTTGCCATGATAACAGATGGAAGATTTTCTGGTGCAACAAGAGGATTTATGATTGGACATGTTTCTCCTGAAGCAATGGTGGGCGGACCAATTTCATTGGTAAAAAAGGGTGATAGAATCAGTATTGATCTTGACAAAGGAAAGATTAATTTGAATATTAGTCGAATTGAACTTAATAAACGAAGAAAATCTTGGAAACCTGTAAGTTCAAAATATAAGGATGGAGTTTTGGCAAAATATATGCTTCTTGCTAGATCTGCGTCAGAAGGTGCTGTGACTATACCGCAATTCAAATAGACTTAATTGTGCGTATTAATATCAGCAGAAATTAAATAGTCATGATATTTAGCCATAATACAAATTTCAAAAATCTCTTCCTATTGTCAATAGTGGCTATCTCGATAGTCTCTGTAGCATTTTTTTTATATCGATATGAATCAGTTACGGTTAACTTCTTTCCCCAAAATTCGGATCTAATCTATCAGGGTATTTTTAGTAATGCAACCAGTTTGGCTGAACTTGGAAATACTTCAAAATCTCTGGGGTTAAGTAATATGTCAGAAGGGCAAATTAATACGTCCATTCGCAGCCCTAATAGCAGTACACTCTTACCTATAGAGGATCTTGTTTCACTCAGTAATCCTGTTGACACACTTACAAGAATGATAATAAATGTATTGGAAAATACTTCAATCGTGGATACCCAAAATGGTAAAGATCTAGGACTAAAAAACTATTATGAGCTGGGAGGCTCATGGAATCTGGTAATCAGAGGTGATGAATTCTCAAATTTCACAGGTGTAATACGATTGAATAATACTTTGAATAATATTACCAAAGATTACGACATAAAACTAGTTACCTCTACAGCTAATAATATCACCTATCAGGCATCAAATCAAATATTAAAAATAAAGGGAACAGGTGATCTTTCACTTGACGACCAAGCTACCAAAGTTCAATTATTGGTGATTCTTTACAAGAACGAAAATATCTATTTAGTATTTGCATCCAAGACCGAAGAGAATCTTTTCGATAATTTCTTAGTACATGGAAATATCTTGGAACGAAAATTTGAATATTGATTTTAGGCTATTATTCTAGTTTTGGATCATTCTGCACCTATCAAACCGATTAAATCAAAGCCTTCAGAGCTCTTGGAGCTTATTTCTGCAATTGAAATCAAATGACCATCGGGATCCACTATTATCGCATGCTTTCCAAAAGATTCCTCTTTGGGCTTCTTAAAAAAATCTACATTCTTATCTTTCAACTTCTGGGCCACTGATTCCAGATCACTTACCATAAACCCAACCAGGACTCCAGAGTTTTTTGTTCTTGTCTTATTTTTAGATGGATGTAGTGCAAGTACTGTCCCACTTGAAAAGAATTCTACCCATTCAGGGGAAGTATTTTTTACCGGTAATTCAAGTACATCACGATAAAATTTCATCGATTTGTTCATGTCACTAACGAGTAAGATTACTGCACCAAGTCTTTTGAATGTCAAAGTACTCCAGAATAATTGACTCCGAATTAATAACTTATCGATTCTAGATTGAAAATCAAGCTCTTAGAGTAAATTATATAAAATTTTTAATTTACATATATCATGAAAGTGAATTTCAGATGTTGACAGTAAAAGTAGTTGATAAAAAGGTAACTTTGGTTGAATCAGAATTACCAAAAGTAAATGAAGACGAAATGTTGGTAAGGATGCAGACATGTGGAATTTGTGGATCGGATTTAGAAAAGGTCTATGGAAATTATGGAATGAGGTCGTTGCGGGTAGGACATGAGCCTGCTGGAGCTGTTATTAAAGTTGGTAAAAATCTAAAAAAATTTCAGGTAGGCGACAGGGTTTTTGTGCATCATCACGTAAGTTGCTATTCATGCAGATATTGTTTACAGGGCAACTATACAATGTGTAACAACTATCAAACCAGCAACATTGAACCATGTGGATTATCGGAGGAATTTATTGTTCCAAAATGGAATATTGAACATGGAGGTGTTTTGAAACTACCTGAATCAATATCATACGACGAAGCAGCGCTGATTGAACCATTTGCTTGCTGTATTAGAGGACTAAATAAAATTTCAATAAAACATGGGGACAATGTGGCAATTCTTGGCGCAGGACCAACTGGTGTAATGCATACATTGTTGGCCAGGCTGTGGGGCGCAAACAACATAGTGGTTTCTGACGTTAACGAATTCAGATTGAAGTTTGTTGAAAAATATGGTGTTACCCCAGTGGACTTAAATCTAGAAAAGCTGGACGATGTGATTAATAGTAATACAGGAAGTTTGGGAGTTGATGTCACAATTTTGGCAACTGGTAGTATGAAGGCATTCGAAAGTTCACTCAGAATAACACGAAGAGGAGGAAAGATACTGCTTTTTGGTGTTCCTTCTGTTGGCTCAAAGTATGACCTAGAGCTAAACTCCCTCTATTCCAATGAACAAATAATCATACCAAGCTACGGTGCTTCAGAGATAGAAACCAACCAGGCATTATCATTAATGTCAGACAAATCAATTGATCTTTTGCCTCTTGTAACTCATCGTTTTCAACTTAGAGAATCAGACAATGCTTTCAAGTGCGCTCACGAAGCAGTAGATGCCATGAAAGTACTGGTAGTAACATCCTAGTTCAATTGATGAAAACATAAATAACTTGTATAATCAGGTATCTAGCATGGACTGGGGATTAAAAAATCGCTTATCAAGGATAATTACCCAACAAGACGGTAAAGGGGTCATGTTAGCAGTTGATCATGGATATTTTCTAGGCCCTACAGAAAGATTAGAAGATCCGGAAAAGACCGTCAAACCGCTGTTAAAATATGCTGACTCTTTAATGCTCACCAGAGGAGTATTAAGGACGAGTGTAGCTCCTGAGTCCAATATTCCAATAGTTCTACGTGTTTCTGGAGGCACTAGCATTCTAGGTGAAGATCTTTCAAAGGAGACCATAACAACATCGATTGAAGAAGCAATAAGGCTCAATGCTGCATGTTTGGCGTTGTCTATTTTTGTTGGAGGTAAATACGAACACCAAACACTAAGCAATCTTTCTAAACTGGTAGATGAAGGTGAAAAATACGGAATTCCAGTCTTGGCAGTTACTGCAGTTGGAAAAGAAATGGCCAGAGATTCAAGATACCTTGGACTGTCCTGCAGAATTGCTGCAGAATTGGGTGCGCATTTGGTAAAGACCTATTACTGTGAAAAATTTGAAGAGGTCGTGGAGGGATGTCCAGTGCCGGTCATTATTGCCGGGGGCAAAAAGTTACCAGAAAAAGATGCGCTAAATCTGACTTTTAATGCAATAAGAGATGGGGCGTCTGGTGTTGACATGGGCAGAAATATTTGGCAATCAGATCACCCTATTGAGATGATTCAAGCAGTTAGAGCTATAGTGCATGATGGATTATCAGTAGAAGAGTCATTCAATTCATTCTTTTTGGAGAAGGGATTGAGATCTAATAAATTGGAAACTCTAAATACGCGATAAATTTTTTTAGTGGATATAATTTCATGTTTTAACATGTCAGAATATGAGGGAGGTACTTTTAGATGCAAGGTGTGCGCAAAGGAATTTCTAACAAAGAATGAATGTGATGCTCATTATGATGATATTCATGGAGATGAAGTTGCAAACATTGGTGAATAACTGCCTGTAATGCAAATCATTAAAGTGAACGGGATGAAAATAATGTTAGATTTTTTAATGACCAAATTAATTTAATGTAAGATCTATTTGAAAATTGCAAATGTAATTTTATTTGAAATTGGGATTTGTGCTCTAGAAGATTCCAATTTAGTTTACAAAAGGAAATTTGATAACCCCGTAGTTGAATATTCTTCGATCACACAAAGTAAAGATAATTACATAATTGATTTGATTTCCATTTTAAGAAATTATGATCAGGTGCGAGTTAATAATAAGCATCTAATAGAAATTTTTCAACGGGAAAATTTTGACGTTAAACTAATGTCCGATTCTAGCCAAAACGAGATAAACCTGAATAAACTGGATCTTATCATAAAATTTGGATTATCAGATAACAAAGATGAATTAGCTGCAATTCTGCAAAAATTTGCAATAAATCTTTCAGCTATGAAAGTGAAGGAGACTTCTGAAAAATTAGATCTTCAATTGGTTCAAGCAGTCAATACATTAGATGAGCTGGATGAAATAATAAATACAATCAGTACAAGGATTCGTGAGTGGTATGGACTCCATTTTCCGGAATTGGACTATTTACTTCAAAATATCATTACATATTCCAATATCGTAAGAGATGCAGGATCAAGGGAAAATATTAGCAAAGAACTTTTAACTCAACTTGAGGTACCTGAAAAGAAAATTGGGATGATTCAACTAGCAATATCAAAAAGTCAGGGAGGAGACCTTACTGTTGAAAGCTCCGAATCGCTGAAAATTTTGGCATCCCAAGTAATAAAGTTATCAGAATTAAGAACGAATCTTTCTAACACAATCGAAAACCTGATGCAGAAACTTGCACCAAATTTGAAGAACATCCTTACTGCGACAATAGGCGCCAGATTAATTGCGAAAGCAGGTAGTCTTATTAGATTAGCACAGATGCCGTCTAGTACAATTCAAATTATTGGAGCAGAAAAAGCCTTGTTTCGTGCACTAAAAACAGGAACCAGACCTCCAAAACATGGTCTATTATTTCAGCATCCTTCAGTTAACTCTGCTCCAAAATGGCAGAGGGGTAAAATTGCTCGTGCCCTGTCTTCAAAAATAGCTATTGCAGTAAGGATAGATGTGTACCGCAATGCCTCACTGGATAATTCATTATTAGATAAATTGACAAAGAGAATTGAAACTATTCAAAAGATTTATCATGAGCCTCCGAAAGGGAAGGAATCTTTTGAAGATAGGGGCAGATTCATGAACAGAAGACCAAACAGATCTATGAAATTCAAGAGAAAGAAGATGCGTCATGAAAAACGTAGACGCCATTAGTTACGTTACTGTAAATGGAAAGGAACATATAGCAACAATAAACCTATTGAAGGGAGTAACTCTTTATGGGGAAAAGCTTATCTCCAGAGACGGAAATGAATACAGAACATGGGATCCATTTAGAAGTAAATTAGCAGCTGCGTATATCAAGGGACTTCATTTTGAGTTTTCTAATGTTGGCAACGTGTTATATCTAGGAGCATCTACAGGAACTACAGTCAGTCACTTGTCCGACATAGTTGGACAATCTGGCAAAATTTTTGCTGTAGAGTCTTCAACAAGAGTTGCAAGAGAGTTGATTTCAAATGTTTCCTCCAAGAGAACAAATGTAATACCTATAATAGAAGATGCAAGGAAACCCAGAAGCTATTTTTCTATATATGATAAAATGGATCTCGTTTATTGCGATATTGCCCAACCCGATCAAACAACCATTGCCATTGATAACTGTAAAATATACCTTAAAGAAGCAAAGCCAATGCTCCTTGTAATTAAGACTAGAAGTATTGACGTTACAATGTCCCCAAAGAATGTAATATCGCAAGAAATTAAAAAATTAGAAAGTAATTCATTTAAAATCAAACAAAAAATAGATCTTGAACCTTTTGACAAGGATCACGCAATGATTAACGCAGTTTTCTATCCAAAATAATGGATACTAATGAGTAGTGCCTGACACAATCAGTTGAGCAGGTTTCCATGATTTTCTTGCAAATGGGGGAATTTCACTATTTTGTCTAAACCATTCTTTTACAAACTTTATCGTTTTCTTGTCAGACGGATAACCACTTCCAATATCCCCGTATTCGATGCGAATTTTGCTTATCTCAGAATCACGTATAACCTTTGCAATAATAGACGCCCCAGATACTACCACATTCAATCTGTCCGCGTGATGCATTGAAATCAATTTCGTATTATTTCGTTTAAGAAAACTACTGATAGTTCTCTGATATCTGGAAGGATTCACGTCACATGAATCAATGTATGTCTTGTCAGATTTCATATTTCCAATCGTAATGGCCATTGCCTCAGCTTCGAGAAGATTTAGATTGTTTCTAAGAACATGCAAATCAATATCTTCAATACTTATTCTACAAATACAAATTGATTCAGCAATGTTAACGATGTGACCAAAAAGCGTTTCTCTTTTTTTTGGAGTAAGCAATTTGGAATCTTTAATTCCGCACTTAATCAATTCTGAAATGGATTTTTTGGTTACGCAGATTCCGGCCACGATGATGGGGCCTAGCAAAGATCCTCTACCGGCTTCATCTACTCCACAAATGATGATCTTATCGCCAGTGAACTCTAATCCCTTGAATCCAAATCAAGATATTGTTGGTATTTTATCCTTACCCCAGCAATCATGATATATTAGTAGCCAACAGTTACCTTACAATCTACCCGGATTGCAATGTGATGTTTCAAGGATCAAAGAAGGTAAAACTATTCTTCTAGTTCCAAGTTCATCACTTACTGAGATCGTACCGCCAAAAAATCCTGCTTTTTTCAATCCGAATGCAAAGTGGAACAGAGATATTTCTATGCTAGTCTACAAAATACAAGCTTCATCAAAATACAATCGAACATTTGCTGACTCTATATGCGGAGTAGGAGCAAGAGGATTAAGAGCTTCAGTGGAAGTTCCGAAAATAGATACAATTTATTTAAACGATCTAAATCCTATTGCTATAGAACTTGCTAAAGAGAGTGCAAAATTGAATCAGGTAGGGAGCAAGTGTCTCTTTGGTACTAATGATGTTTGCAAATTCTTAAATTTTGAAGAGCGTGAACCCCCAAAATTTGACATTGTTGATCTAGATCCGTTTGGAAGTCCATCGCCTTATGTGGATTGTGTTTTGCGATCAGTAAGTAATCGTGGATTGATATCAATTACAGCAACAGACACTGCAGTATTATGTGGAGTGTATCCAAATGTATGCTATCGAAAATATTATGGATTCCCAATAAGGACAGAATATTCCAATGAAATAGGCATAAGGATTTTGGTCTCTTTTATAGCACTAAATGCATCCCGATTCGATTTATCTATTGTTCCTTATTTCTGCCATACTAATCTTCACTACATGAGAGTATATCTGCGAGTATTATTTGGAAGCTCACTTGCAAACTCTGTTTCCTCTAAAATAGGATTTCTTAAACATTGTCTGAATTGTAAAAATAGAACCGTTGAAAATCTCAGAGAGCAAAACTTGGTTTGTGAAATATGTGGTCAAAAATGTAATTTGGCGGGACCGCTCTGGATAGATCCACTTTATGATTCTGAATTTGTGGGCGCAATGTTAACCAAATTGGAAAGGGGCAAAGAAAACTCTCTGCCGGTCAACGATCATAACAGATTGCTTAAATTGATGCAAACATGCTGTAGTGAACTATCATTTCCTTCCTATTTTGAAACAGATAAAATTGCATCCATGGCAAAAAAGAGCTCAATTTCGCTGGATAAAGTTATTAGTATTCTCTCAAGCAATGGATTCAAAGTATCCAAGACGATTATGAACGAAAAGGGATTCAAAACCAATGCAAAACCGAAGGAAATAGTTAATCTCCTTTACAAATAAATAGTAATTTATAGAAATAGCGTAATTAAGAGACTGTATGGAGAGCGTATTCAAATTGATTCGTTTAACATTAGAGGGGCGAAAATGTGAAATTACAGGTTAAAAATCTATCTAAAAGATTCAAAACATCAAATTCGAATAAAGTTGAATACGTTAAAGCAATTGAAAATATCGACCTCACGATCACTGATGGAGAATTTGTGTGCATTGTTGGACCTTCGGGATGCGGAAAATCTACTCTTCTTAACATTCTTGCAGGACTTGATAAACCTACCGAAGGAGAAATCATTCTTAACGGTCATCAGATCGACGGAACAGGTCCAGATAGAATTATGGTTTTCCAAGAAAATGCATTGTTTCCGTGGCTCAAAGTAATAGAAAATGTTGAATTTGGTCTAAAAATAGCTGGTTTGCAGAAAGAGAAGAGGCGTCATATAGCATTTGCGCACCTAGAAACTATGCAATTGACAAAATTTGCTGATTCATATGTGTATCAGCTCTCTGGTGGCATGAAACAAAGAGTGGCTCTTGCAAGAGCACTTGTTATGGACCCAGAAATATTACTTATGGATGAACCATTTGCCTCCCTTGATTCCCAAACACGAGACTTACTTTCGGTTGAATTGCAACTCATTTGGTCAAAGACCAGAAAAAATATCATTTTTGTAACTCATAATATAATGGAATCTGTATGTCTTGGTGATAGAGTATTTGTGTTCACCAATAGACCAGGAAAAATCAAAAGGGAAATTATTATTGATCATAGAAGACCAAGACTTACTGAGGATGACGAACTCAAACCCTATTACAGGGAAGTCTTGGGTGAATTGAGGAATGAAATTAGTGCTGCACGCAAACAAAAATCTGACTAATTTTTCTTTAGTTTCTTAACAAGGTCCAGCCCATCTTCAAAACTATTTGGAGAACACAGAAGCACTTTATTTGTCAAATTCCCTGCCTCACGAATAAAATTTTCTGGGTTCTCTTCATAGGAACCCCAGTCCAAACCGATATTCTTGGCTGACATTTCATTCCTCATTGATGGACACATTATACAGGGTATAACATCAATACTATATGGTGTCGACACACTAACAATGTCCTTCAAATTGTCGATAGAACTTATCGACTGTGTGATAAAAGCACGTGGGCTTGCTTTAAGTTTATTCTTAATACTTACATTCTCTTGGATCTTGCTTGGAAATGACAAATCCAGTTTTATGTAGTTATTAAAATTGAGCTCTGAGAGAGTTTTAATTGCCTTAGTCGGCGGGACGTCGAAGATCTTATTACCGATAACAGGGTCATCTCCACGAAGAATTAGGACGCTGTAGACTCCACATAAGATAGCATCTGTGACAAATTGCAGTAATGAAATTAAATTTTTATCATAAAGTCTGCACGTACAGCTTATCGGTTTCGATATCCCCATCTGCTTTAACATAGAAACAAGCATCAAACTTGAAACCCGAGGGACACCAAGGACATTATCTGTCAAATGGATTCCATCAACATATTCTGATATAATTTTTGCTCTTGACATAAAAAGATCAATATTTTTATTTATTGCATCATTATCGAAATGATTATTGTAAAGAACCTTCGGAGGGTTCATTTCATAAATAACGTTAATATCCATCAATATTTCACAATATTAATCATAATTAAATCCTTAATTTATAATCTTAAAATTTCTTTACTGTCTATGTTTGCAATAATTTTGCCTGAGAGATCTTATTATTTAGTTAATGATTAATACAGAGGATGATTTTCTTTTGTACGATGAAAAATTAATCAAGGATTTGATATATCCGGCTTTGAATAAGAAAGCGATTTTTCCATCACCAATGAAAGAATTCAAATTTGCAGCTGTGATGATAACAATTCATTTCACGAATAGAAACCCAAATGTAATTTTAATAAAAAGAACAAGACTTGTGAAAGATCACGTTGGTGAAATTTCTTTCCCAGGTGGCAATTTTATGAAAGTTGACATTGACATGTTAGAAACTGCAATAAGAGAAACAAGCGAAGAAATCGGAATCAAGATCAAAAGAGAGCAAGTAATGGGTCATTTGAATGCAGAGAGAACGTTGAGTTCACGTTATATAATTTATCCATACGTTACGTTATTGGACAGGATACCAGTAATAACTGATACCAATTATGAGGTAGAAAAAATCATAGATGCTCCACTTATTCCTTTGCTTGAAAGTAGAGAGAGTGACATAAAACACCAGCAAGAATATTCGATTCCTCACCTACCTAAATTTATGTATAAAAATGACATTATATGGGGAGCTACGGCAAGAATTCTGGACCAACTTGCAAAACTATTCTCACCTCGGATTGACTCCTGAGAATTAAAATAATTCTAGGGACCGAATATAACTACGGTACTGCACTTGATATCATTCGGACTCAATAAGCATGTATATCAGATTTATGTTTCCTCAAACTTCTGAAAGTACCGAATTTCATAGTGCATTTGTCACATTTCCATAAATTTACTTTTGCTTGACTGTAAAATGTATATGTTTCATTTCCGCTCTCATACTTACCTGTGCTTGTATTATAATTTACAGGATTATAATTAATTCTGTACTTGATTCTTGATACGTTTATTTTCAATTTCCAAGCTATTGAATTCTTTATTTAAAAAAAGTAAAGTTAATGGAACAATAGGAACAAATCAACCTTATTTTACAAACTTTAGATCAACAAAACTAATATCTCATATAGAAAAAGTATCAATGTGTATTTCGAGAACCTAGGAGATTATGTAGTATCTCTGGAAAAAGCAGGTCAGCTGAAAAGAATAAGAACTCAAGTTTCAGTAGATTTAGAAATTGCAGAAATTCTCCGCAGAGTAATGTATGAAAATGATGGTCCGGCAGTATTGTTTGAGAATGTAGAAGGATATAAAATTCCAGTACTTGGTAACGCATTTGGATCCTTGAGAAGACTGAAGATGGCTCTAGACATGGAGAATTTTGAAGATATCGGAGAACGTATGGCTGCATTAACAAGATTAAAAATGCCTCATGGGTTAATAAATAAATTTAAAATGCTTCCCAAACTTTCAGAGATTTCTGATTATGGTCCAAAAAGCACAAATTCAGGACCTGTAACAGAAATTATTGAAACTTCCAATCCGACTTTAGTTAGCTTACCGGTACTCAAATCATTTCCTAATGATTCTGGTAGGTTTATCACCTTTGGAATTACAGTTACGAAAAATCCTGAAACAGATGTTCGAAATATGGGTGTGTACAGGTTACAGGTGATTAGTCCCAAAAAGGCCATAATGCATTGGCAAATTCACAAGAGGGGTGCTCTCCATTATCAAATAAATAAAGACAATATGCAAAAAACAGAAGTTGCAATAGTTATTGGAGCTGATCCTGCAACTGTCTTTAGTGCTGTCGCACCTGTTCCAGAAGGATTGGATAAATTTCTATTTGCAGGGCTAACTCGTAAAAAAGGAGTGGACCTTGTAAAATGTAAAACTGTCGATGTTGAAGTTCCTGCGTCAGCAGAAATTGTTTTAGAAGGTTATGTTGATCCTTCTGAGCTTAACATAGAGGGTCCGTTTGGAGATCATACCGGATACTATACACCGCCTGAAACCTATCCAACGTTTACCCTTACTGGTATAATGATGAGAAAAAATCCTATTTATCTTACGACAGTTGTGGGAAAACCTATTCTTGAGGATGCGTATATAGGTAAGGTCATTGAAAGAGCATTCCTCCCTTTAGTAAAGCTCTTTCAACCTGAAGTAATTGATTTTTCAATGCCTCCTGCAGGTTGGTTTCAAGGTCTAGCAATAGTATCCATAAAGAAGAGATATCCTGGGCAGGCCAAAAAAGTGATGATGGGTCTTTGGGGAATGGGACAATTGTCCCTCACAAAGATATTGATTGTAGTGGATCAAGATGTCAATGTACATGACATGAATGATGTTATTTGGGCCGTGACAACTCGATCAGACCCAAAGAGAGATACGATGTTAATAGAAGATGCACCTACTGATACACTAGACCCTGCATCTCCATTATTAAATCTAGGTTCAAAGATGGGAATTGATGCAACTAAAAAAACAAAAGAAGAAGGCTATGAGAGACCTGTACCAGAGGAAGCAGTTCCAGATGAAAGTACGGTTAAATTAGTAACAAAAAAATGGAATGAATATGGATTTGGAGAATAAAAAACTATATGATAAATATATCTTATTTAAATGATGAATAATGAAGTTTATTCACAGTGGTAAGGTAAAAGATGTATATGAATTAGACGAGAAGAATCTATTATTTCATTTTACAGATAGAGTTTCAGCTTATGATGTACCGATGATCACCGACATAAAAGGAAAGGGGGAAATTCTATGCAAGTTTGCAGAATTCTGGTTTAGATATTTAGATTCTAAAAATCACATGGTAAGGTTAGATGCTAAAGATAAAATGGTTGTGAAGAAACTTACAATGATTCCTCTCGAATGTGTTGTCAGAGGGTACTTGTATGGAAGTCTGTTTGAAAGGTATACTATTGCAGGGAACATTTTGGGTCTTGGACCAAATTTGAAACTTGCGTCAAGACTAGAGAGACCAATTTTTGATCCTACAACAAAGTCAAAAATCCACGATGTGCCTATCTCGGAGGATCAAATATTGGAACAAGAAATCCTGACTAAAGATGAATTAAGTTATTTGAAAAATACTTCAATAAGGCTTTACACTCAGATGTTTGATGTATCAAATAATGCGGGATTCATAATGGCAGATGTAAAATTTGAGTTTGGGAAAGACCCTCTTTCGAATGAAATTATTTTAGCTGATTCCCTGGGTCCTGATGAATTTAGAATGTGGACTAGAGAGTCGTACAAAGTCGGTGAAGAACAAGTGAGCTATGATAAGCAATTTCTTAGAGATTGGTTAACTAAAGTCGGATTCAGAGAAAAAATAAAACTAGCATCTAAGCATGGGAAGAAGCCCACTCCTCCCAAACTTCCTTCTAACGTGGTAGATGAACTGTTAAAAAGGTACTCGTACGTTTATGAAAAAATATCAAAGACGTGATTTTAGATATGAATTTACACACTGTCTTTCAGATTATTCATCGATGAGTGTATTAATTTTTAGTCATTCCACTACTATCCTCATTATTCCTTTTACTTGGGAATTCGTTAGCGAACTTACCATATTTCTTGGAATATCAAGTGCAGATTTATCACATGAAACAACTAATGTTCTAGAGTCGACGTAATTTGATTTTCTCAATACGATGTCATGTTCATGTGTAACATCTAATCCCTTGTTGCCATACCCAGACAACTCAAATTCATATGGCTCTACGACAATTGTTATTTTTACAATTGTGCCGTTTGTTCTCAATCTTGCTTTTAATGCAGTATTCAAATCATTACATGATTTATTAGCTGAAACGCCAACAATACAATCGCCGTTTTTAGTCAAATTGGAATCCTTGGTAATTTCAATTGTCCTCGCATGAAGAGAAAGTACATTCTTGTGACCATGAAATGTTATTTCTTCTTCCAAAGTTAGGTCTGTCATTCAAAAAATCAATTGACAATTTAAAGCATGATACTAAGGTAAATTTAAATTAAAGAATGCAAACAAG
The DNA here is from genome assembly GCA_036280615.1 of Nitrososphaeraceae archaeon. GTDB lineage: Archaea > Thermoproteota > Nitrososphaeria > Nitrososphaerales > Nitrososphaeraceae > TA-21. Next base: position 17,436 of record DASUQJ010000009.1, on the reverse strand, counting down.
TTAGAGCTGATTTGTTACCTGCAGCAGCTGGTTATGATAGAGCAATAACGGTATTCTCTCCTGACGGTAGATTATACCAAGTAGAGTACGCTATAGAAACCGTAAGAAGAGGAACCCTAGCCGTCGGAATCAAAAGTAAGGACGGTGTGGTATTAGCAGTGGAAGAGAAAGCTAGAAAATTACAAGTTTCTGATGTTACTCAAAAAATATTTCAAATAGACGATCATATAGGGGTAGCGGCAGCAGGATACATTCCTGATGCGAGAACTCAGGTTGACCACGCAAGATTTTTTGCTCAAAGCAATAGACTGATATACGATGAACCGGTGGATGTTGAAGGAGTTGCGAAAAATCTTGCAGATATGGCACAACAATTTACCCAGTACGCTGGGGTCAGGCCTTATGGAGTTGCATTAATCCTCGCAGGAGTTGACAAGAATGGTGCTTCGCTTTATCAAACTGATCCGAGTGGAACGTACATTGGATATGATGCAGTTGCTATTGGCAATGGCAGTGACCAAGTAAATGAATTCTTGGAAAAAAACTATCACACAGACATAAACATGGAAGAAGCAAGTAGCCTAGCATTAGAGTCAATTTACTTAGTTAGCGAAGAAAAAACGGGAACAAGACACATAAAAATGGCTCAAATAGATAACAAAGCAAAGAGAATGAAGCGAGTTGAAAATAATGATATTGACAGCTATGCTTCAAAGTCAAAAGAGAATGCCAGTAAAAGGCCGCCTCAATAATTTTTATTTTTTTAATTCTAAATTCATGTAATATTGGTTTAAATATTCAAGAAATACTGTGAAGTTTGTGTCAGTTAAAGCTGGTTTACCTGCACCTGAACTGAAAGTTAGCGAGTGGGTACAGGGCGGTCCTATTACTCTGAAAGATTATCAAGGTAAAGTGATCGTAGTAGAAGTTTTTCAAGTAAATTGTCCTGGGTGTTTTATTTACGGAATACCCGAAGCCATTGATACGTTTCAGAAATACAAGAACAATGACGTGGTCGTGTTGGGACTTGCCACAGCATTTGAAGACTTTGATAAGAACACACTTGAAAATTTGAAATTGCTTCTAAAAGAAAATAAGGTCATTGGGGAAACCCTTACTACTCTTACATACCAGAATAAGTTACTAAATGAAGGAAAGTTATCATACAGCATTCCTTTCCCAGTTGGGATGGATATGCTTGTAAAAGAAAAACTTCCTATTGAAGAAAAGAGAATTATGGAATTTGTCAATGCAAACGTTCCTGATTTTGATTTATACCACCAAAAAGATAAAGAGCAAATTATTTCACGGGTTAAATCATATTTAGAAACAAAGCCTTACAGTCCCCTGACTTTTGAAGAATACTCCCTGAGAGGCACTCCTTCAACAATGTTCATTGATAAGAAAGGGATTCTTCGTGAAACGACATTTGGATCCACAGGTCTAATGGCAACAACTGTAGAAAAATTATTATCAGAATGAATGCTCTACAATTTACTTGACCAATCTGTGGATTGCAATTCCTGACTCGTGTCTTATAGAGTCTCAAACAATTTTAGACAAAAGTTACAAGATCTCTCAAATTTCTCGCTCCTGTTCGATATTTTGTGTTAATAAAATCATCATTTACCACGATAGCAGCGTAAAAGCAGAAAAGATGGATAAAAAAATACTTAAAACAATACTTGAATACCTTGACACCCCGCCATATCTTAGAAAAAAAATTTATCCCAAAATGTGGATTTTGAAACATGCAGGAATTTTACCACCCATAAAATCCCCTCATCACAAAGCATTGATAGACATAAAAAAAATCAGGAATCAGGAAATACGATATGGGTTTGTCGTGAAGCAAAACGATTCGTTATATGTGGATGTCGGACTTGAAAAGTTGATAAAGTATAAGGGAAACCAATTAGGAAAAAAAGTTCTCGTAAAGATTACTAACAATGCGCAGTTGCTAGCAGAAGACATTTCAAAAGAGAATGTCGATGGCTATTGGGGGTATGACGTCCAGTTTGCAGATTCTTTATCAGCATTGCTAGAGAGTACTGAAAGCGAGGTCTTGATGACTTCGGTGGAGGGTTCGCAATTTACAAGACATGTAAGTGATCTTATGAGCAGAATAAAGGCGTCAAAGTCCCTTCTTGTTGTCTTCGGTGGTCCCAAATTTGGATTGAGAAAAATACTAGAATGTGAAAATAAGAAAATTTCGTCCAATAACAATTTCATGAACATGTTTCCTATGCAAGGTACTCAAACGGTAAGGTTTGAAGAGGCCATTTTGGGTACGCTATCGATAATCAATAATTACTTACACGCTTGATTCGACCTCATATCATCAATATTGAAATCGTGAAGGGATGTATCATAATTTGCTTACTGTGTTAAAGTTATTAATTTATTAAAGGGATCGCAAAAAACGGATTAATCATGGGTCACCGAAAATATAGTGCACCTAGACGTGGAAGTATGGCATTCTACCCGAGGGGCCGTGCACGAAGTCTCGAATCTAGGATTAGAACGTGGGCGGATCCTAATTTGGAGAAGTCATCATTATTAGGTTTTGCTGGATATAAAGTTACAAATTTAAATGTACTATCTGTCGACGATAGGGAAAAAACTCCAAACTATGGCAAAAATATCATGAATTCCTCTACTCTAATTTCTACTCCTCCCTTGAAAATAATTGGAATAAGAGCATACGCTGAAACAACATATGGAAAAAGAGTAATTTTTGACGCTTTTGCAAAAGATAGTGACAAGTATCTCTCAAAAAAGGCATCGTTTAATTTCAAGGAAGGTAAATTAGAAGAAATTAATGCTCATGTTGATAGAATTAAACATGTAGTTGCAATTGTGTCATCTTATCCCACTAGTGCTTCTCTATCTCAAAAGAAACCCTTCGTGTGGGAGATAGCCATAGGAGGGAAAGATACAAGATCAAAAATTGATTATGTTGTTAACAATTTTGGAAAACAGGTAAATATACAGGATGTCTTTGAAACAGGACAGTTTATTGACATTTCCGGGATAACGAGAGGAAAGGGGGTTGAAGGTCCTATTACTAGATTCGGAGTAAAACGAAAACAGCATAAATCAAGAAAAAGTGTTAGAGCTCTTGGAACGTTGGGGCCAATTTCTCCTGCAGTTGTTACTTATACTGTCCCGAGACAAGGCCAGAGAGGATTTCATCAAAGGACTGAATATAACAAGAGAATTTTGATTATTTCAAATTCTGAAAAAGATAGTGATATCAAGATCAATCCAAAGGGCGGATTTGAACACTATGGTATGGTTAAAAATGAGTACATAATTGTGAAAGGTTCTGTGCCTGGAGTTCCTAAAAGATTAGTCAAGATGCGTTTTCCGGTTAGGTCTGTTAGTAAGAAAGTAGTCGAACCTAAAGTTTTGGAGGTATTGGTGAAATGAAAGTTACTCTTAAGGATCTTCGAGGAAAGGAAATTGAATCCTTAGAACTACCATCTGTTTTCAATACCCCTTATCGACCAGAGATTATTAAAAAAGTGTACGTTAACGTACTTTCAAACAAGTTCCAGCCACAGGGAAGGTATCCTGCGGCAGGGGAAATGGTAAGTGCAGAATCACGTAATACTGGCTTGGGAATAGCTAGAATAGCAAGAGCAAGAGGTGAAGGATTTCAACGTGCTGGTCAGGCTGCGGGTGTTGCAGGCGTCAGAGCTGGAAGGTTAACTCATCCGCCAGTTTCATGGAAGAAAAATCACAAAAAAATAAACAAGAAGGAAAAGCAGCTAGGTTTCTGTTCAGCAATTGCAGCAACGTCTAATAAAGATATAATTGAAAAGCGCGGCCACAATATTGGAAAAATCTCTCAATTTCCAGTCGTGGTTTCAAATGATTTAGAGAAAATAACAAAGACTTCGGAATTAAGAAAAACATTACTCTCATTAGGGCTAGAAGAAGATCTTAAAAGATCTACAAATATAGTAAGGATACCATCGGGAAAATCCAGACGACGTGGAAGAAAGAAACACTCTGCTTTGAGTTGTCTTATAGTTGTATCAAAAGATTCTCCGATAACTAAATTAAAAAAATCGTTGCCTGGTGTTAATGTTGTCTCAATAGAAAACCTCAGTATCATGGACCTAGTGCCGGGAACAAAACCAGTTAGGTTAACTATCTATACAAAAAATGCAATTGATTCTATGAATAAAATAAATACAGTTTGGTCAATAGTGCAGAGTATGGTGATAGAATAATGAGCAATGAAACAGAAGATAATATTCATTCAATCATCCTACGGCCTTATATTACTGAGAAGACTTTCAATTTGATAGAAAAGGAAAATAAGTTAACTTTTATTGTCGCAGATACTGCAAGTAAAAAAGACGTAAACGAAGCAATCAAGACAATGTATGAAACTAACGTCAAAGAAGTTAATATCTTCAGGACAATTCAAGGAAAAAAAGCAATTGTTAAATTTACCAAAGATGACGAAGCGCGCCAACTAGCTACTAAATTAGGTCTGGTCTGAGTTGATTTACCTAGTTAAATTTAAAAGGAGTATTTTGGAGCTGATTATGTTAGTTGGTTCGTGAGTTTAAATTTAGAGGTTATAATGTAGAACAATTAAAGAATTTATCAATAGAAGCTCTTCTTCCTTTGTTAAATGCTAGACAAAGGCGATCATTGGATAAAAGAGTTGGAAAATATATGGATGACCAAAAGAGAAAATTACGTGAGCGTATTAAAAGCGTCAGGGAAGGCACTTCCAACGAAGCTATACGAACGCATGTTAGAGATATGATAATTCTTCCAGACATGGTGGACATTACTATCAACATTCATAACGGCAGGGAGTTTACTCCAATTACTATAAAACCGGAGATGATTGGACATTATTTGGGCGAGTATGCTATTACAAACAAAAGGGTTCAGCACGGTGCTCCTGGGGTGGGAGCTTCCAGATCAAGTCTATATGTGCCATTGAAGTGAATTAGATGCCAACATATTCTTACTCTTTTACGCAATTTGATAAGAACAAACATGTCAGAGCTTCCTTAAGAGAAACCGACATTTCACACAAACATGCTAGGGAAATTGCTCTAGCGATAAAGGGTCTGTCCATTGAAAGAGCAAGAAACGTTTTAGATCAAGCTATCGAAAAAAAAGTTGCAATTCCTTATAGAAGATATCATAATGAAGTGGCTCACAGATCAAATATCGGTGATGGTTTTTTTTCTGGAAGGTTTCCAAAGAAAGCTTGTGAAGAATTTTTACGACTTTTAGATAATTTAGAATCAAATGCAGAATACAAGGGTATGGACCTTGATAGGTTAGAAATAGTGTCTTGCGTTATTCATAAGGGTACTAAACTTAAGCGATTTATTCCCAGAGCTATGGGAAGGTCAAGTCCTAAAGTTGACACATTGACACATGTAGAGATCGTGGCGAGAGAGGGTAGAGTATATTGAGTGCAATAAAAAACGTAATGAAGAATAATTTCAGGAACATGGAACTCAATGAATATTTGAGTTCTTCTTTAACTGAAGCTGGATATGGAGGAGCGGAAGTTCAAAAAACTCCTATAGGGACTAAAATAACACTTTTTGTTATTAGACCCGGTCTTGTTATTGGAAGAAAAGGGAGTGGAATTAGAGATTTGACAGCTAGATTAGAACAGAATTTCAACTTGGAGAATGCACAGGTTTCTGTCACCGAGGTTACAAAACCTGAATTAAATCCGCACATTATGGCAAATAGAATTGCACAGCTTATTGAAAGGGGTACAGCATTTAGAAGGGCTTCATTATGGACAATAAACACAATCATGGGTGCTGGGGCCTTGGGTGTAGAGATTACAATTTCTGGGAAACTTAGAGGTGAGCGGGCTCATTTCGAAAAACATACAGCAGGAATCATTCCTAAGAGCGGAAAGGTTGCTGAAGAAGTGGTAAGAAGTAGCACAAATAGCTTGTTAACAAAAATGGGTCTAGTAGGAATAAAACTGAAGATTTCATTAAAAGAAGAAATTCATCGTGATTTTGATTTAGTCACTGAATCTCAACCAAAGGGTGAGACTGAAATTCCAAGCGAGAGTGAAGGTGAGAGTCAAAAGGAGGGCCAAAGTGAAAACAAAAGTCAAACGAATGAGCAGAAAGATCCATCTGATTCAGAGATAAAGATAGAGAGTAAAGATATTATTAATAGTGAAGTTAAGGAAATAGCCGTGAATAAAAGTGAACCGTAATGGCTAGAATTAAATTAAAAACGTTAAGAGAATTTAATGACGTTGATTTGGAATCAAAATTGTCTGAAATTAGAGCGGATCTGTTGAAATTGAGGATTGAGAATTCAAAGGGCACTCTTAAGAAGGAAACTGGAAATATGAAATGGAAGAGAAGAGATATTGCTCGGATACTTTCAATTTTAAAGGAACGGGAGCTAGCAAAATGACGTTTAAGGATTACGTGCTGAAACATGAATTCATAGGATGTAATGCACAGATAGAGTACGGACCGGTTAGCAGTCAAAGAAAGATTAATGGTAAAATCGTTTTTGAAACTAAAAATACAATTTCACTTGCCAATGACTTGAAAACATATGCTATTCCTAAAAAATCTATTAATAGATTAGAATTGATTTTTAAGGATGAGATTTGTTTAATGAATGGTTCTATGATAATAGGTAGGCCCGAAGATCGTTTACTGAAGTGATGGTTGATAGAGAATGACTAGAAATATTGGAGTAACAGTTTCACAACCAAAAAGAACTTGCGAGGATGAACTATGTCCTTTTCATGGTAAACTTTCAATAAGAGGAAGAATATTGACAGGGATCACTGTAAGCTCAAAGGCACACAAAATGATAGTAGTATCCCGTGAGTACCCTAGACTGGTGAGAAAATACAAAAGATACGAGAGAAGTAGTTCAAAGGTCCACGCATTTCTTCCTTCATGTATGGATGTAAAAGAAGGTGACGAAGTGAAGATTGCGGAATGTAAGCCGATATCAAAAACAGTATCTTTTGTAACTGTGGAGGTAATAAAGAGTGGCGTCTAAAAGTCGAGCAGTCTCTGCAAAAGGAGTAGAGGAATTTAAACCATATATCACAAGGGCATTACCTATTGCTGCAAATCTGGTTTGTGCTGATAACACGGGTGCGAAAATATTAAGAATTGCCCAAGTAACACGTATCAAAGGTAGACATTCAAGGATGCCATCTGCCGCAGTAGGGGATTTTGTAAATGTAACTGTAAAGAAAGGAAATGCAGAGCTGCGAAAACAAATGTTTGGAGCTGTAATTATCAGACAAAAATATCCCATCAGGAGATTAAGTGGTGTCCGTTTATCATTTGAAGACAATGCAGCGGTGTTGGTTACCCCTGAAGGCGAAATAAAAGGAACTGACATAAAAGGACCGGTAGCTGCCGAAGCCGCAGAAAAGTGGCCGAGAATAGCAAATTTGGCATCGTCGATAATATGAGGCAATGATAATGTTCTATAATCTGATTTCAAAACATAAAAGGGATAAATTTTTGGGGGCCAACCTGGCTGAAAACTTAAGGGAACAACACAGTAAGCGAAGCATGAGAGTAATTAAGGGTGACACTGTTAGAATATTAAGAGGAGAATATGTTGGGATAGAAGGGAAGGTGGAGAAAGTGAATACTGAAAAATCGACACTCTCTATCGAAGGTGTTCAGAGAGAAAAAATACGTGGAGGCAATGTCAAAGTACAGGTTCATGCTTCAAATGTTCAGATCATTTCTCTCAATACGGATGACGATTATCGAATAAAGGGTATCCCTAAATCAAGAAATAAGAACGCAAACATAAAAAAAGGGAAGGATACGAAAAAATCAGATATTAAGAAGGAATCAGTTGGAGAAGAATCATAATCATGGCTAAAAAAGGAGGAAATAAGAGACTAAAAAGACAACTTGCCCCGCGTTTCTGGCAAGTCAATAGAAAAGCTGCAAGATTTATTCTCAACACAATGCCTGGACCACACACTAGAAGCTTTTCCTATCCTATAGGTGTAGTATTGCGTGATCTTTTACATGTTTGCTCAGATATTCGAGAAGTAAAAAGGTCCTTAAATAACGGATTAATTAGCGTCGATGGCAAAATGATTCATCATCCAAACTTTCCGATTGGTTTGATGGACGCCGTTGAAATAAAACCTTCGAATGAATTTTACAGATTTGTACCTTCAAATGGACACCCGCTACTACCTATAAAAATAAGCGCAAATGAAAAAAATCTAAAATTGGAAAAAATCAAATCTAAGATTAGTTCAAAGAAAAATGTATATCAATATTGTCTTCACGATGGCAGAACATTTCTAAGTGAAGAATCTTATAATGTAAATGACACATGTTTGGTCGAATTACCTAAATTTGGTATCAAAAATTACGTACAGCTAAAAGAAGGATGCAGTATTATTGTAACCAGAGGAGAGAACGCTGGTAATATTGGAAAGGTGGAAGAAATTAAATCGGGATCATTTTCTCTTCCTAAGCGCATTTTAGTCTCAATGGGTGAGAAAACTGTAGAATTACCAATAGACATTGTAATGGCAATTGGGACTGACACTTCATTAATTCAGGTAAGCAAGTAGTATGAGTACAGTAAATAATATGAAACAAATCAGCTTGGAAAAAGTCGTAATTAATATTGGTGTAGGAAAATCTGGTGAGCCTTTAGAGAGGGCCAAGAATGCACTACAAGAATTAACTTCTAGAAAGCCTACTCAATGTGGCGCAAAAAATAATGTAAGGGATTTTGGTATCCACAAAGGGGAACCAATTGGTGCTAAAGTTACACTTAGAAATACTGAGGCAATGGAATTTGCCAAGAGAGTAATACAATCAAAGGATAATCAATTGAAAAAATCATCATTTGATAACTATGGAAATATTTCTTTAGGAATACGAGAACATATTGATATTCCGGGAGCAAAATATAATCCAGATATTGGAATATTTGGAATGAATGTCTGCATATCGTTGTCAAGGCCCGGTTACAGAATAATTAACAAGAGTAATGCGAGAAAAATGGGAAAGAAACATAGAATTTCAAAAGATGACGCTATTGAATTTTTCAAGAATCTAGGAGTTGAGATGATCTAGTGCCAAAACCAAGAGATTATGATGTCACGGGCAGAATACAACGTGTCCATGGAAAGGGTACCAGATGGTGCAAGCGATGTGGTTGCTATTCTGGTTTAATTCAAGCTTACAATATTATGCTATGTAGACAATGCTTCAGAGAAGTAGCAATAAAATTAGGCTTCAAGAAATATGAATAGAAAAAATGAGTGAATAAGTTGCCTGCATTAAACATATTGTCAAACCTTTTTACCACTTTGTATAATAACGAAGTTAGAAGAAAAAAAGAATGCATCGTAAGTCCATCTTCACGATTTTCTAGTGAAGTACTGCGAGTAATGCAAAAACATCGATATATCGGGGAATTTGAACAGATAGATGATTCCAGGGCTGGCAAATTTAAGATTCAACTTTTAGCAAAAATAAACAAATGCGGAATAGTAACTCCAAAATTCAGCGTTAGAAAGAACCAATATCTGAATTGGGAGAGACAATTTTTACCTGCGTATAATATGGGCATTTTAATAGTTTCAACAAGCAAGGGTATCATGACACATCATGAGGCTCAAGAAATGGGAATAGGAGGAGTATTGGTAGGATATGTCTATTAATGAGTATGATTCAACATTAGAAATACCAGAAGGCATTTCGGTGGCCTTGGAAGATAGAATTATTTCAGTTAGGGGTAAACTCGGTACAATTAAGAAGGATTTTACAAAACTTCCAGCTAACTTAACAATTGAAAACAATTTAGTAAAGATTCAACCTTATGGTACCAGAAGGAAGGATTTTGCAATTTCAAAAACTGCACAAAGTATAATTAACAACATGATAAAAGGCGTTCAGAACGGCTACAAATATAAAATGAAAGTAGTGTTCGCACATTTTCCAATAACCGTCAAGGTAAAAGACGGCAAAGTATATGTAGAGAACTTTTTCGGTGAGAGAAAAGCCAGAATATCAAAGATTGTAGGAGAGTCAACAAAGGTAGCGATAGAAGGCGATGATGTGGTGATCTCAGGGCCCCACCTTGAGCATGTTTCTCAAACAGCTGCCAACATAGAGTTATCAACAAGAGTTAAGAACAAAGATCAGAGAGTTTTTCTTGATGGCGTGTATATCTATTCTCGAGAATAGAGTGCACGACGGCTATTAAATTTGGGATGACTTTTATATAGAATATTTGTGCAAGTGAGGATTAAGTGATAACTGTTATACTTGCTGGAGGCTTGGGAAAAAGACTAAGGCCATTAACGTCTGACAGGCCAAAACCCATGATCCAAATTAATAATATTCCAATTATAGAGTTGCAGGTAAACTGGTTAAAAAAATGTGGGATATCGGATATTATCGTACTAGTAGGACATCTCAAAGAAAAAATAAAGCATCATCTAGCTGATGGCAAAAAATTTGGAGTGAATATCAGTTATATCGAAGAGAACGTACCACTGGGAACAGGCGGCGCCCTAAAGAATGCGAAAAATCACATTATTCAGAATGGAAATACGGACTCTGGCTTTTTTGTAATTAATGGAGACATTTTGACTAATTTGGACCTTTTTACAATATCTGAAAAAGGATCAATGACACTTGCGTTAGTTCCTCTGAAAAGTACGTATGGAATTGTAGAAACAAACGGTGATCTTGTATCAAAGTTTATAGAAAAACCATTTATTAAGGATACGTGGATAAACGCTGGTGTATATTATTTTTGTAACGAAATTTTTGATTACCTGCCCGATAACGGGAATCTTGAGACTGTTACTTTGCCTATGCTGGTAGAGAAACATAAATTAAATGCAAAAAGGTTTTCGAGTAATTATTGGAGATCTATAGATTCTCATAAGGATGTAGAGGAAGCGTCAAAAGAAATTAAAGAAGTATTCAAAAAATGACTGATGAGATCGGTCAAATTGGCTACAATCCAAGCAGTCTATTTAACACCCAAGATATTTTAGAATTTGCCAAACAACTAGATTATAAACCGCAAGCAAATTCCTTGTGGATACCGGAATCCTGGGGTCGTGAAGCCTTTGTCATGCTTGGTGCCATAGCGGCGATGACGAGAAGGATAAAACTAGGAACTTCTATTGTGAGTATGTTTTCAAGATCTCCTGCGACTCTAGCAATGGCGGCCTCCACTTTGGACAATATTTCATTGAATCGTACAATAATTGGAATTGGGGCTAGTACTCCTATTCTTGCCGAGGACTGGCACGGTATCAAATTTGTACATCCACTAAAGCGAATGAGAGAATATGTAACCTGTTTTAGAATCATCTCTAGTGGGGAAACTATCAACTTTGATGGAAATTTCTTCAAATTAAAAAATATAAAGATAATGCACCCGTCGCAAAGGAAGGAGATACCTGTTTTTCTAGCTGCGGTAAATACAGGAATGATTAAGTTGGCTACAGAAATAGCCGATGGGATTATCTTGTATCTTAGTCCCCTTGATGAGCTCAAGAAATCAGTACAACGTATCAAATCATTAACGTCAAGTAAGTCCAAAAGTTTTGAAATTTGTTCTGTCTTTATCACAGCCATATCAAATAAATACCCAGATCTGGCACGCGAAAGGGCCGCAAAAACATTGGCTTTCTATGTTGCTGTGGGGAAATATTATAACGAATTCTTGTCCTTTCATGGTTTCAAAAATGAAGTGGAGCAAATAACTACTGAATATCAAAACCATGGTATTGAAAATATCAGTAAATTTGTAACAGATCCTATGCTTGATTCATTAACTATCCATGGAACTACTGAGGACTGCTTTAAGTCGCTAAAACGTTTTGTCTCATGTGGAGTATCACTTCCAATATTGCAGGTAAATCCGGTCAAGGATAATATGCAATCGATCAGTGACTCTCTTCTTTTGGTAGAAAATGTCTAGAGTAGTAATAGTCGATCAATCAACCTCAAAATTTACTAAAGAAACACCTCTTTCTGTACAAGAGCTGGCGTGCGATCCTTGCAAAGCCATCTTGGAAAAATACAAAGACATGGACGTACAAGTTGATTCGGTCATTTTATCCACAACCGCTGATGTTCAATATGGATCAACTATTATTTCTGAATACTTGGGCATAAAACCAACAATTTCTCAAAGACTGGACAACCTGTGCAATTCTGGCACTAATGCGATTGTTTCAGCATATTCATTGATAAAATCAGGGTTGTGTAAAAATGCGTTAGTTGTTGGGGCAGACATTAAACAAACTAAAGGATCGCAGTTAGTATGGGATATCTCAAGAGGTTCTTTTACCTTGCCTGTTTACTGGGCTGCACTCTTTGCTAAGGCTCATATGCGTAAATATGGAACGACTGAAGAACAGATGGCATCGGTAGCAGTAAAGAATAGAAAAAATGCCTACTTAAATCACAATGCACTCTTTAGAAAAAAGATATCTATTAAGGATGTCATGAATTCGAAAAAATTGGTTGAGCCATTAAAGTTACTGGACTGTTCATACGTATGTAATGGCGCCTCAGCGGTATTGCTTTCTAACGAAGAAGAGTCTAAAAAATTTACAGATGTCCCAGTTTGGATCGAAGGAATAGGAAGCTCTGTTGAAGCTGCGAGTTTTAGTAACGTTAGCTCTGACCTCTCAAGCATACATTCAACTAGAATTGCATCCAATATGGCATTTTCAATGACAAGCATCAAACCAGAACAGATAGATGCTGTAGAGCTTCACGACGCATTCACAATAATGGAAATTATGGCCTATGAAGACTTGGGTTTTTGTAAAAAAGGCGAAGGGGGTAAATTTGTATTCCAAAAAAACATATCAATCAATCCCCGTGGAGGACTATTAGGTACAGGTCATCCATTAGGAGCTACTGGTGTTGCTCAGACCGTCGAAATCTGCGAGCAGCTCAAGGGATTGGCCGGAAGCAGACAGATTAAAGGCTGCAAAAGGGGATTAGTGCATAATATGTCTGCGGCAGGTTCTTCTTCATTGGTTCTCATAATTTCTAAAACATAAGTAATTGTTGCAGTTTGTCAATTATCCATAGTATTTGAAATCTCTTCAATGTAATCAATTATTGATCATTTTAATTATGTGAATGTTCTTAAACTGGCGTGAAAGAATTCATTGATTTCCTAAGCAGGGGAAAATTCAGGATTCCGATTTGTAATACTTGTAATTTAAAAATCTGGCCGCCATCAAATATTTGTAATAATTGTTATTCAAAAAAAATCAGGATGTCAAAAATGGGAAGGAGGGGGCAATTAATTGAACATTCATCATCATTTATGGAGAATTCTAAGAAATTAGGATTAGTCGAAATGTCAGGGATCAGGATTATCGGTATCTTAAGTGAAGGAAATATGAATCCAGGGAGCGAGGTAAAATTGACCAAATGCGGCCTTGATAAGGATAACTCGCCTTATTTTGAATTCTCATCTGCTTGATACGTACTGAAGGATTTAATTAATCAATAATTCTTAGTAGACATGTCGAGATGTCATATGATAGATTTGTTGATGATAGACTGCTGACAAGTAGGGATGTTCTAAATAGGAAACAGATCAAGATAAAACTCGTTGATTATGATGAGTCTGCTAGGGATTTCTCTCAAAGATTTGGTACTAGAATTCTAGTTAGAAAGGTCTTGCTAACGATAAAAAAAACTGACACAGAGGAAATCGAAGAAAGAGAACTAGATGTTGAAGAACTGGAGAAAAGAATTAGGAAAGAACGACTTTGGTCTTCCTCAAATAGATGGATATCAAAGAGCGAATTAAAAAATGGCTACATTGTTGCTTCGAGGCATCTTGACCTTCTTGCAAACGCAATCGCGTTGGATATTATTCAATTCTAGAAATAATTCTGAATAGTCGCCTGTAACAAAAAATAATAGTATGAAACATGAATTGTTATATTGCTAAATTCGAATTTTGAAATATTTGGTTGTTGTCATGTTTGATATAAATATTAGTAACAACAATCACTGATCCTGTAAATTGTCCATGTCTATTTAGATATTAATTAAAGCGCCGCTGATCAGACTTGAACTGATGGCCCACTGGTTAACAGCCAGATAAGCTCCAAAGTAATCATCTTTGAAATTGCTCTACCATGCTGAGCTACAGCGGCGCATATTTTAAAAAAATATTACTTTAATTAAATGTTATGTTAATACCTGCTCTTAAAAAGAAAGTTTCAAATTTCGAATTTAGAAAGTATCAAGAGTAGTTCTTTAGAGAACTACTTTTCCTCGTAATGAATACTTTTGCAATACCCAATGCAATTAGCAATATTCCTAAGCCTGTTGTGCCATAAAGCGTAGAACTTTCTCTTGCATCAGCATCTTGAGCTGCCAATCCAATCATTCCCGCTATGATTAATCCGCCGTTAATAAACAGAAGCACCGGTACCAATGTGGATCTTTCTTTTAAAGAAATGCCAAAAGCAATGATAGATAAAATTACGGCCCCAGCACCGAAAACGCCACCTCTAACTGCATCATTCAATTGGAGAAAACCGCTTTCTCCATCGGAAGAAGCAGATTGTGCCGATAATACGTCTGCGCCATAAATTATTAGTAAGGCAAGCGAGATGAATAACAATATTATAGATATTTTTGTTTTCATTATCTAATGGGTATATTCAGATTGTTAATAAACTTATTTTGATGTTATAGTAAGAAAAATAAATCTTGTTTTAGGATAAATTTTTTATGTATGAAACAAAAAACAAGTTTGTAAAAAATGGTCCTGGTAGTAACTATCTAATATCTTTATGCAACACTAGTCAAATCAATAAAAATCATTCCACATTAAAAAACTAACTCTCGGATCAATTCAGTCTGAAATAATATCTTACTGAAATCGAATAGTGTAATAGCCTTAAAATTTTTAGTTAGCCACAGATGCAGACTTTCTGTTAAACAATTTGGACTCAGGCTAATGTACAAATAGTGCAATACTAAAGCTATTTCTATTGAATAGTAATAACCTTGATAAAAGATATGTCTGGCATCCGTATACTCAGATGAAACTTTGGAATAACTCCGATAATATTACGATCCAATCTGGGAGTAGTTTTAGTTTTGTCGATTCCAACGAAAGGAGTTATCTTGATGGGATTAGTAACATGTGGTGCAATGTCTGGGGACATGATAGAACCGAAATAATTGATTCCATGAAAAATCAGCTTGATACTCTTCCACATTCTTCATTATTTGGTTTGGTTAACGAACCTTCTGCAAAACTGGCTAAACGCCTCATAACAATTGCAAAGGGAATGAGGAAGGTTTTCTACACAGACAATGGTTCAACGGCGATTGAAGCTGCATTAAAAATAGCAATACAATACTGGAACAATAAAGGAAAAACGCAGAAAAAAGAATTTATTTGTTTAAGAAATGGTTATCATGGCGATACAATTGGTTGTATGTCGATGGGATATGTTGACGGTTATTTTTCCCCCTACAGGTCACTACTGCTCAAAACAATAAAGGTAGATTCACCAACTATTAGACATGAAAAATTTGGAAAGCAAGACATTGAACAATATGTAGATAAAATTGAGAACATTCTGAAGAGGAAATCAACAAAAATATCTGGCATGGTAATGGAAAGCGGAGCTCAAATCGCGGGCGGTGTAAACATCTACCCGAACAAATTTCAAAAAGAGATCAGTTACCTCTGCAAAAAATATGATATTCTTCTGATACTGGATGAGATAGCTACAGGATTTGGAAGGCTTGGTAATATGATAGAATATAAGGCACAACGATCTGAACCGGACATTGTTTGTTTCGCAAAGGCTCTTACAGGTGGCTATTTTCCCCTAGCAGCAACACTAACAACTTCTAAAATTTTTAACGAATTCCTCGGAGATTATTGGGATAAGCGGCAGCTTTTTCACGGACATACATTCACTGGCCATCCCGTTGGATGCACAGCTGCACTGACAAACCTTGCGCTTTATGAGAAGGTAAATCTTATTGGAAAAATAAGAATCAGTTCCCTGATACTTGATCGACTTTTGAAAAGATTTGCAGAATTAGAAATTTGCTATGATACCAGAAATAAAGGACTGCTTTGTGGAATAGAATTAAGAAAAGGTAACAAACCCATCAAGATGATTGACAAGGTTCCAATTGGACAATTTATTGCAAGAGAATCATTGAAAAAGGGTGTATATCTTAGGACTTTGGGAAATATAATTACAATAATTCCACCATTAGCAATAGGAAAAGAAGATCTGACAAAGATAGTTGATACTGAATATCAGATAGTAGAAAAGATTCAACAGAAAATCAGATAATATTAATCAGGTGATTAATCTAAATCATCCGAATCTGGTTATAAAGGGTAGCTTTTGATATTCCAAGGTTTTTAGCGATCTTATTACGTGGAATATTCTGAGACAACATTTTGATCAGTGTATCTTTGTCAAGTGTCTTTTTTGGACGTCCAATATTTTTTCCAGACATTTTTGCCCTTACCATTCCATCCTTTGTGCGTTGAATCAACATTTCCCTTTCTCTTTCTGCGACCCAAGTCAGGATGCCCAGCATTAGTTTCCTAACGCTCGGATCAGTGGTTTGAAGAAATAGTTCTTTTGGTGAGCAAGATATCAGCGGGGAATATTCTTCAATTGATTTTATGGCATCAAGTGTTTCCCAAAAAGTTCTTCCGACTCGTGATAATTCATAAACTATGACCGAGTCAACACGGTCAGACCTAACCAGATTTAGCATCTCTCTGAAAGCGGGTCTATTTATTGCAGGGATCTTTCCACTTATTGCAGAATCTTCGAAAAAATCAAGAATTTTAAAGTCATTGTCAGTCGCCCACTTTTCGATTGCCAATCTCTGATTAAGTATTGTCTGTTCGGCGGTACTGACTCGCAAGTATCCAAAGGAATATTTCATTACATATTACTTGATGAAAACTTGATAATACTTTAGGTCAAAAAAAATACGTTCAGGTGAAAAAATGTATCACATTATTTAGACTGAATACGAGTAAAATAATGCCAGTTTTTTTAGATGATATATAAACGGGTCCTTTTTTAGACTGTTGGAGTCTAAAGATGAAACGACGAATTTCGCATATCTTTCCCGCTATCAAAACTACCAAGACATCTTTCAATTTTGTTGCTTTTCAGTTGTTTTTTGCGGGGAAAAAAGCTCAAAAACACCTAATAACGCATCTTATTTTTTTGCCATTATCTTCTAACATCCTAATGTTTGAATACTAACATTGTTTTGAAATTCGTAGTTCCGATTCTAAAAAACCCATTGGTCTGTATGTATTAACTGATCCCCGGTCAGATAATTAAAGAATAAGTATGGGTTCTAAAAAAGAACTAATGATGCA
>DASUQJ010000008.1:0-8336 GCA_036280615.1 Nitrososphaeraceae archaeon | reverse complement strand
ATGCTGCAAGCAACATGTTATTAATCAAAATATCTGCGACCGTTAATGACCCTTTTCAGATAAGCAACGACCAAGTTAAGGATAATTATCTGGCTTACATTCAAGAAATATCAAGCAAAGGATCGGACTCAGAATGTCAGCAGGGAATAGGTGTCGGTGTATTAGAAGGCGATGACATTATTTGCAATCCTGGTCTTGAGAATCTGCAAGACAAAGCCGAACTTGATGATGACGAACTTGACGAACTTGATGATGAGATAGTAGATGAATTGAGTAAAAATATAGATAAGGATAAAAAAGCACTTGCCGACAAATTCGAAAAATTAAGAGAGAGGATGGATAAAGCAATTTCTGAAGAAGAGGAAGAAAGTATAACGTTACCAGAAGAGATACGGAAAAAGATTGATACAGATGACATCGAAGTAACAGAAACACACAAGTCAAAAGAAGGCGAACAGTGCAAAGACGGAGACGTCTTAGAGGGTGCTTCAAATGCAATAGATCTCAAAGTTTTAGCAGAATGCCAAGATGCAGTTGGTTATGTAATGCATACTAAAAAAATGGATGACGGAGATTACAAGTTCTTACTGAAATTAGATGAGAAGTACCAATTCCTCATAAACGACCAAAATCAGGAAAAAACTGATGGATTCCTGGTAATTGAGGTCGTTCCTAAAGACCAAAATCTACACAACATATACCTACCTCAATCTGGCGACAAGGTACAAGTATGGGGTGCTTGGGTAACTGATGAGCCTAAGGGATGGCATGAAATACATCCTACATGGCAAGTTGTAAAACAATAATATTCAATTTATTGAAAATCTATCCCTCTATTTAAGGGACACTATATATTAAATTGAAATTTACGATCATGAAATTATGGGTCGAACAATTCCATCATATCGAATTGCCACAGAAATGAAAAGGAGCAAATGGAAAATATTCAGGCAGCGACTAGATAAGAAAATGACAGAAAAAAGATTTGTGATTGAAGTCATATTTACTCGTAATCGCAGAATAGGAACATACTGGAGCTTATAATCGTTATAAACAATAAGTGCAATAAAGTAAGAAGAATGACAAAGACCCTGTACCTATTGCAGTCACACAAGTTCAGCAACGAAAACATTGAAGCAATGTTTGTGTGCCCAAAATGCGACGAGGTTTTCAAAAAAGAATTCCCTTTAGATCTAGAAGGACAGATAACAGAATTCAAATGTCCCGTCTGTAGTTCTGCTAGCGAAGCCGATCTTCCTTCAAAGGACATCGAGCAACGAGAGGAGTTCGAAGGCGATCTCTACGAGGTCGGAGAGGAGAATATTGAAGAAGAATTTGATGAAAGTTATTGAAGTAAACTAACTCATTCTCTGATATCCATAAAGTAAGTTTTTTATTATCTGTTCGCCAATATTTATTTCCGTCTCACCGGACTGATGGGAGGACAACTTGTGCTCAATAGCGAAAATAAAAAGTACTTTCCTTTGTAATATTCTAAATTATAAATCGCTTTCTCAACACCGAAGCAATATAAAACGTAAAAAAGGACAGCCCCATTGCAAAAAAAGCAATACAAAGCCATATTCCAAGATCGAGCGTCCAAAATTCTACAGAATTACTCATGGTCTTTAGTGTCTGAATAGTAGAATCATAAAAGAAACCAAAAGCAATGAGAGAAAAAGTAGATCCCATAACAAGTACGATTATATCGTCCGAATCAATCGAATTAAATTTCTTGGAAAGTGTCACAGAATGTTATTTCTAAGAAAGGGATTTATGCATTTACGAAATGGGAAAAAGGTCATTTGATTCAGAATATTTCCTTAAAAATTTCTCATTTGTTCATAATTATGTTCCTTCTTTTAAAAGGTCTGACGGGAGGAAAGAATCTATTTTTCTAGCCGAATCCGCCTTCTCTTAGGCTTTAACTTTTTTATAATTTATTGGCTATTGAACTGATAGGAATAAATAGTTATAAACACCCTGGTGGGTCCATCTCATACCAGTCGGGGCCCATCAGTTTAACTTTATTATAATTTATTGGTCATGAGGAAGTAACGAAAGCACCCATCATATAATAAGTTCGCTGGTGGGAACTTAGAGTTCTACCAAATCCCACCAGTGTTGATTCTATGTCATGTTGTCCAAATGTAATTACTACTTTTCCAATGGTGGGACAGTACTCATTAAATTGGGCTTCAGTCATTTAGTCCCACCATTGTTTAATATTTTATAATTTAACGTCTACCTCTTGCTTGGCCCATTAGTTCTCATTTAAATCGAAAAATGGAAATAATCACGTGCCTTTTGTCGCCATAATATATACAGCGCTGAAACCGTCGGATATTGATAGTCCTGAAGTGTTAAATAGCTTATTGTAAGTTTAGTTGTCGTGACTGAAGATTCGTTCAAAAAAATAAGGAAGGGTGCTAAACAAGCTGGACGTGGTGCCGAAGACACTTCAGGGGGTACCAAAGAAGCTGCAGAAGGCATTCTAGGGGGACTTAAAGAAACTGCAGAAGGCGTTATCGAGGGAGTTAAAGATACTGTAGTGGGCGTCAAAAAGGGAGTTGAAGAAACCGCAGACGTTTTTGAAGATACTACAAAACAGGCCACTCACGCAGATACTAATAAAAGCAAGCGCACAGGTACAAGCAAGCGCACAGGTACAAGCAAGCGCAAAGGAACCAAAAAATCCTGAGGATATAGTATCACACGAGTCCATCGCAGTCAAGAGAGATCCAAATACCGAGATTATTTAATAAGAAAAAAGAAGCCCTACATTTATCCAAGTACCTCAGTTAAGCCAACTTCTTATAATAACTAGGATCAGTTCACTTGGCTCTCGTTTAATGTCTAGCCAACAATAAAAAAAAGAAGGGAGGGTTCTAACTTATTCCGAATCTTGTATTGCTTTGAATTTCTCCAGATCGTGCAGAAGTCCCGCTGCTATCATATTCCTTACAACTTCTTTTGGGTCTTTGATATCATTCATTGCATCAACAAGGCCCTTAGGGTCTTTGACGTCACCTACTTTTGGATAGTTGTCTTTTAACGCTTTCATCAATGGGTCAACATCTATTTTAGTAACTACTACTGCTCCAGTGGCGTTAGTCTGATTCGTCTGATTTTCTTGTGCGTTCGCCTGCCCAAGTGGATTCGCTATCATAGCTGCTCCAAGCAGCACTGCCATCGAAGCCATCAAGACGGCGAGGGATCTTCCATTTATATTCGACATTAATGAAGATACTTCAAAAAAACTTATAATGTAGCTTCTTATTGTTCGTGATATTATTTTATACTTTGTTGTAAATACGTTAGTAACGTAAAGCCGCACCAATCATATCATATGTTCGCTGGTGGGAACCATAGACACCTACCAAATCCCACCAGTGTTGATTATATTTGTTGTTGCCTAAATGTAAATACTACTTTTTCAGGTGTGGGATCCCTACTAATCGAATCGGGGTCCACTCATTTAGTCCAACTATTATTAAATTATTTTATATTGTATTGTGCTAAACAAACTAATGTAACACCGTCTAATGATCATGTTTAGTTGATCACTATAGTAAACTGATACCTAACTTTCTCTTATTAAGGACCTCATTTTTTCATTAAATGCTGGGATAAAGTCTTGCTTTTTCATTCCATGTGCATTGAACACGTGTTTTTCTTCCTCTCTAAAGAGGTCGTTGACATTTTCTGCATGCACAATGTGATCACAATCAAATCCAGCATCTCGACATGATAATGATTTCATGTTAGAGATCGTTCAGTAAACTATAAAAGAGTTAGAACGGTTTAAATTTTCGTCCTTAGAGATTAAAGCAACACATGTTTGGTTTTCTCGTCAAAAAGATGAGTCTACTAGTGCCGGGGTTATCGTTTTGTTAGATTCATGTGATTCAAGTAAATTAATAAGGTGAATTATGATGTAATTAGATGATTGTAAATAATGGCTCATGCAACAATTAAACTACCATTGCACGGCGGACATGCCCCTCCCTATCTTATCGACAAGATGATCAAACTTTCGGGTGCCATTGCGAAAGTGATTGTGAACGAATATGGTGGGCATGAATTTTTAAGAAGAATATCTGATCCCTTGTGGTTTCAGGCTTTTGGCTGTGTGTTAGGTTTTGACTGGCATTCTTCAGGAGTAACAACCGTAGTAACGGGGGTTTTAAAACAATCACTAACAGTTGACGAACACGGTATTTCAATAGCAGGAGGGAAGGGCAAGAAATCTAGCCAAACTAAAAATGAAATCCCAATATTGGCTGAAAAATATTACAATCTGTCTTCTAACAAAATAGATAATTTATTGTACGCCAGTAGGATGGCTGCAAAAGTCGATAGTGCCCTAGTACAAGACCGATACTCATTATATCACCATGTGATCCTTTTTGATAAAAATGGTGATTGGTCTGTTGTTCAACAAGGCATGGACCCTAAAAGCATGACTGCAAGAAGGTATCATTGGATGTCAGATTTTGTAAAAAGGTTCACTTGCGACCCTCATGTAGGCATAATAAGCGATTACAAGAATTTAAGGACATTGAACATGTCTTCAATTAATTCAAAGGAAAATCAAAATGTTTCCCTTGAGCTAGCAACGGGCAATACGGAGAGCCTGAAATCTTCTGTTAAGAAGCTCATACTTAAGAAAGATCATTTGCTGGAAATGAATAATACATTAGATCATTGGATGCCGAGAAGTAATTTAAGCAATACTCCCGGTAAACTTTTTGAAGATTTCCATTCTGATGAACACTATCAAATGCCTCGTAAGTTGGATTGGAATTTATTTAGAAAAATTTATGATATTCAACCTAGGAACTACGAGCAACTAATTTCCATACCCGGTTTCGGTCCGGCAGCAGTTAGAGCTTTATCTCTTATTGGCGAAATAATTTTTGGAACGAAAGCGTCGTGGCAAGATCCTGTGAAATATAATTTTGCTCATGGTGGTAAGGATGGAGTACCCTATCCGATCGCTCGAAATACCTATGATAAGTCAATTAGTTATCTATCTGACGCTATACAAGGAGCGGAAATACAAAGACAAGAGAGAGTGTATGCTTTAAAGAAACTTGCAGCTTTTTCGAAAAGATTGTTCTCTGATTGAGGAGATAGTAGCATCGAAACTCACTGTATTGAATAGACTTTCTCGTTTTGTTACTATTGGATTATCTATTGCTTCTTTTAGGATGCGAGTTAATCCTGTGCAATATGGACAGATGCAATGTTTGTTTTCGTTTCTTTCATTTGCATTGCTTCAAAAAGCCCATCTTTTTTCATACATAACAGAAAGCAAATCAGAGGTGTACATCGTGTATAGCTTGTTCGTCAAGATAACTGATATAAGGAATTAGAGATAATTTTGTTTTTCCGATTTAGGTTGTTAGATAAGGAACAAACTAGTTATGATGATTTACTGGATGCATTAAGATTAACCCTAAAAGGTTACCAAATAGAGTAATTTATTTTAACTCGACACAAAAAAATGGGGTTTAAGTATACGGTCGTGTATTTTGTTCTCATCTATATCCTAAAGTAACCCACGGTTTCGTTTTAAAACAGTCGCCAGCGCTTTCCCTTTCACATTGGCCTTTGCCTTGGAGCACCCGCTGCACCGCACCATTGAGCACGTCCTGCTTCAGCTTGGGATGGGACGGCTACTACAACGGTTGCACCAACGAGCATCAGTGACATTTGCTACCAAGAGAACTAATGATTTTCATGTCTCAATCGTGAATCTAAACTAGAATATTAACTTCGCTTATTAGTTGATAACTCACTTTGAGATAAGTTTGATTATTTAATTTATTCTAGAGACTCTAGGCAAATTGTTCAATATGGTTTGATAAATATAAAAACTAGATAAAATTATGTCAATAATCTTAAATAGCTTGTTGCCGTTATTGTACTAATAGCAACTGGTGGGCAAGGTTCGTATTTGTTCATCATTCGGATTTCCCAGCAGTTGCTACATATCTATTCTTAATTAGATTTTCGGTCCAAAAAACTCATAAATACTAATATATCTTAATGTCGTGAATATCTCAGCAGAAAACATTGAGTGTTCCTTTGGGCTCTCTTAAGAAGAAAAAACGACTTGGGTTATTTGACGAACTAGTATTGGCAAAATTGATGAAATACTATGGATTTGAAAAAAGAGAAGAACTGTTAGAGTTTTTAAAATCCGAACACATTCAATATTAGCAATTAACTTCCAAACACAACTTTTTTTTCTTAAACTTTTAAGTGCTTTTATTGTACTCTTATATACATGGTGAAACCAAAAATCAAAAAACACCATTATGATGATGAAACTTTGGAAAGGATGAAAAAATATTATAAAGTTGATAATGACGATGATCTTTTGCGATTCATAAAGAGTCACGGATTGAAGAGTTATAATCTCGAGATAGACAATTCATAATATATTATCGTTTGAAATGTAATCGAGTTGATCAATGGTAATGCTGCGTCTACCTATCTATCTTAAGATTATATAATATAGAATTGTTATCAATCAATAATAACAGAAATCTAACTATCAATCAATCATTACTTAAAATTGTAGGGCTTGCTGTGACAGTTCCAGTCGGAATATTAAACCTGGTTTCATTAATATGAAGCAAAGAAACCGATTTTTTAGAAAATATAGGGATCATAGTAAGGTCCTCGCAAAGGTAATCTTGGAGGGTTTTGGTAATGATTCTGGCATATTTGGACTTTGCAAGTACGATAACGGAAAACTTCAAAGGAATAACCCTACAATCCCGGAAATTGCAAATATTGGCTTAGCCAGAGAACATCTAAAAAATGGATATGTAGGTATATGGAGTAAAAAGGAACAAGCAGAAAAAGTAGCCGCAAGTGCTTATGACAACATAGAGAATCTAATTAATCAATATGAAAAAATAGTTTCCGATTCTATTCCTAGCAGTTACTTTATTGCACGAAATGATGGGTACTACCCAGATACTCCAGACTTTCTGAATTTCTATCATAAGAACTTATTCAATATGCTTCTATTCAATGAAATATCATATAGACTTCAAGGGAAAACGATTCTTTCCCCTGCTATATATGAAGAAATCATAAAAACAAAAGATAATGAAGGTTACGAGACTGCCGTTAGAAAGCACCTTTTACTCCACAGAGGTAGTCGCATCGCAGTGGGCGATGAACAATCAATTAAGTATTTACTTGAAATATTTGATTCATTAGTCTCAAAACAGAGTGTTGAAGAAATAGTAAAGAAATATTATGAACTGAAAAATAAAATTGATATGAATACTACGATAGATAATTTCTACATAGAAATTCAAGCGATATGCAAAAAGATCTCACAAGAAGGAGATGTATTGCTTGGTAAGTGTAAACTGTGTCCAAAGAAAAATTTCCTTGATTATTTCTGACACTATTGGATGCTCTTCGGGAGTCTAGGACCTACAAGAAAAAAATTAATTAAATAAATAATTCGTTACTACTTCATTTGAAATATGCTTTCGGGTTTAATCTTTAATATGGTCCTTTCTTCTCCGGAAGATCTACGGGGATATTTATCTTTATCAATATACTTTTTTGCCAACTTGTCAATGTGTTCTTCAGCCCGAACTCCAGTAATTTGCTCTATCACCACACCCCTAATAGTAACCATATGATACGGATTATTTTGGTCGGTTAATGCCAAGGCGACTCTAGGATCCCGAGAAGTATTCTTTTGTTTTAACGTTCCGTTTGGAGTATTAACAAGAATATAGCCATCTTCAATATCTACCCACGTTGGTGTAACCTGAGGCGAACCGTCTTTCATTAATGAAGATAAATAAACAAGATTCTTACTTTCAAAAAGTCTTCGTATATCAGGATCATCTAAATTGGCATTTGCCACAATTAAATACTCGCATTATTTCTAATAACTGTTTGGTATGTTGGGAAGAAAAGACGCAAATGACTAACTACAAGCAGTCAGGGCACTCAACAGCCTCCAAATTGTTTTGATAACAGTGGCAATTATCGCTATTAAAAGATAATGTACATTTTGTCTTTGTATATGGCAGATCAAGAAATGATACAAGAAAAAATTGGTGAGGCATTGGGGCTGGAAATGGCAGCGCAAAAGGCAGTAGAGGAATTAGATTCACGCGGTTTACTAGAATCAGAACATATGAAAAAATTAGCGAAAATGAGAGAAGAGGCAAGTGATCAAGAGGAAGAAATGCAACAATTGGTCAAAGAACTGGCAGAAAGTGATGGATTGGATCCGTCTGCTATAGAGGAAAAGGCAGAAGAAACAGCCGAGAAAGCGTCAAAAATAA
>DASUQJ010000007.1:0-6465 GCA_036280615.1 Nitrososphaeraceae archaeon | reverse complement strand
CTGAACTCGCTAATTCTTCCGAACGGAACGCTCGAACATCAATTTCAATTGGCAGGAACATATTATTCAGTTTTGGACGATCTTAGCTCCAAAGGCACTGTCACAATTCTAGCCAAGGGTAATGAGAGTAATGCGGTTTCTATACCTTTAGAGGACTAGACTTTCCAAAATCTAACAATATAAAAATTCGAAGAAGCGACCGAAAGAGATGATTCTGGAATTTTAGTTTTCTCTTTTAATGATCCCATCATGGCGTTTGAGCACTTTCTTAAGAATAAAGAGAACTGTGCCTTAGTTATTTCTGATCTTAGAATGCCAAGTCTAAATGGACTAGAATTACTTAAAAAAGTAAAGACTTTGAATCCTAAAGTAAGAACGATATTGATGAGTGCTTATAATTTTGAGGAACAAGAATTGTACCAGCAATATATGGAAGAAGCAGTGATAAACTCACCTATTAAAAAGCCTGTCACGATGAATAGGTTATACCAAAGCGTGAGAAATCAATTAGATGTTAATTAAATAAGCATAAGTGTTTAAGTATCCATTCTATCATATGATTTCTATCTATGTTTCACATTCTTCTCTTAAAGTTGACTAAAGCCCATAGAGCCCCGTAGCCATTTCTGTGAGCAAACTCATTTAAGTTCTCAAAGGCTTACATTAGATAATGAGCACAATTTGAACATTATTGAAGCAATAGGCGTGTGTGCGAATTAGAAATTTCAAGCCCTGAGGAAGATAAATCCTTCAAATTTCGTGACCTCTACGCTCAATGGCATCTAGCTAAGCGCTGGTAACGAAAGAGGGTATCATGAGGATAATCCTCAATGGCAGGATATAACTTGAATCTTGAAACTATTAAAAAACATATTGTTGATTCAATATTAGAAAATAGAAAATGGATGAATCAAAAAAAATTGAAGCCGTAAGACACAAGGCTGAAGATAACCAGGAATCACTTCATAAAGCTGTGAATAAAGCAAGTAAGGATTCAAATTTTATTTCCCAAGTGGTAGAACAACTTGACACCTTGAAATTCCCTGCTTACAAGCATCAGATTTTGAGTTTTATTCAAAGCAAAACTTCGGATGAAGATGTTATAGGGTTGTTGAAATCTTTAAACGATACAGTGTTATTTCGAGATAAATATGATGTAAAGCAAGGATTAGAGCAAGAAAATTCAGAATTAAAACAGCAATACCAAATTTCCGACAACACAAGGAAAAACTTGGAAGTTCAACACCCAGATCAAACTCAGAAGCGTAAAGATTATCCTGAAACTCCTGCAACTGCAATGAAAAATTACATCTGCGATTTTTGTGGAAAGGATTTCCAAAGTAAGGACCAATTGATAAAGCATCAAGAATTTGAATTCAAAGCCAAAGGTCAAGAATAGATTTGTCGTCCTACCCTTGTAACACATTTAGTCATCATTACAATATTGTATGTTAAACTCAGCACATTTCTATTATTGGGCATGTATCAATAGAACCAATCTCGATGCCAAAAGGTAAACTCAAAGCTTAAAATGAGCAATAGATGAAAGACAATGTCCGAAGGTCCAGAAGTAAAGATTATTGCAGATAAGATATCTGGTATACTACAAGGGAAGAAAATCGAAAAGATTATTTGCAAAAATTTAGATAGTCATATTAAAAATAAAATCGCCAATTCCGAACTAGAATATGTAAAAGCATTTGGAAAAAATCTTGTCTTTAAATTTTCTTCCGGTATTTTTCTTCGGAACCATATGATGATGTGGGGAAAATGGAGAATCTATGAGAGAGTAGAATATGATAAAGGACTAGCAATCCCACCACCTAGGCGATCTAAAAAGAAATACTTAGGTTCCCCTAAAACAACCAGAAAGGAAAAAGATGTAAGACATGATTCCAGGGCTAGATTAACAATCATAACTCATGATGTCGTATTGATAGAATTTAACGGACCAATCTTGCAGTTTTCAACTGATAACCCTGCAGAAAAAGAACCAATAAAATCATTAGGACCTGATTGTTTAAATCACCAAATTTTCGATGTAGAAGAAATTAAACAAAGATTGTTAACTTATTCAAAGCGAAAGCAATTATTAATTTCTGATGCTTTATTAAACCAAAATATAATTGCAGGTATTGGGAATAAATATAAATCAGAAATACTTTTTGTTTGCAAAATTAATCCATTCAAGCAAATATCACAACTTGATTTAGTTCAGCAAAGTAGTCTCTTTGAAGAGATTCCTAAATTACTTAAATATGGATATGAAAATGCAGGTAGAACCAGAGAATTATCAACAGGGGAACCGAATTCTTGGAATACCACACATTGGGTATTTCGCAGAGCAGGGAAAGAGTGCTGGATCTGCAAGACAAAGATTAAGTCAGAGAAAAAATTAACAGCACGTCCAACTTTTTGGTGCCCATACTGTCAAAAATAATAAAACGATTCAAATAAAATGTTGTGCTGTAAGAATAATATTGAGTGCACAGGACCTTTGCGCAAATTGTAAACATGCAGGAGCAAGTCACAAGAGTGAATTAGGAGATACTGGCGCCAAGTGTATATGGCCCGACTGTGACTGTAAGCAATTCGTAGAATAATTCTTTAAAAATTTGACCAGACAAAATCACCATTACCTACTGCAAAATCTGTTCATTAACTTTTAACTTTAATGAAAAAATATGGGAGTTTTGAAGCATGCAATCTATTTTTACTGTTATTATCTAACCGGTCTGGTTCACGGTGCCTTCAATGACGCTCATATTTTTTGCATCTTCAGGCGAAGAACTGGCATTGGTTAGATTGATAACAGAGCCTGTCGTGCCGTTACCCATATTGTTCTGGGACGTATTTTCGGATTGTGCATTAGTAATCCCTACAGTCGTACCGATCAAAATGACGGACGACAGCATTAGAATCCATAGAAAGTTTTTCATCATAAAGAGGATGGCATTAAATTATTTAATGGTTCAAGTAACTTACAGTAGTTTATAGAATCAGCTTATCAACATGTATATACTATGTTGGTTCACAAATGATGCCTATTAATTAACTCGACTAAGCGTTGCAATGGAAGTAAAAAATAGAGTTTTGGAACAAAAGTTAGAGCCATTGTCGAGTCAGAAAAGCTACATTTAGCATTGTGTACAAAGCTAGCAAAGAGTAACTCGGATTCTGAATAATCCCTTTTTTTAAGACAGGCTAATAAATTCAAGAATAAGTTTTGATACGTTCTTAACCTTTGTTGATCACTCTTATTACAATGACAGACGACGAAAAGAAACTTGACAAGGCACAGAAGGATCAACGAGATATCGGAGCAGCGGAAGATGACCCACATACAACTGGACCCGCAGAGAATCTGCGCGAAGAAGCAGCAGAAATGGTAAACGAAAACGAGAGATCTAGTGATCCAATGTCACCTGAAAATATAACAGAACATGATCCTACTGCAGTTAATAGGGATCAAGATAATCCAGAGATAGTAGAAGAGGGGCAAGCAGGTACCTCAAGTGCAGAAGCACGAGAAAAGTACAAGAAGAAAGGAATGACAGAAGTCTAGACAGAAGTCTAGATACGAAAATAATTTCAGTATTTTTTTTACCTACGACCAGACATGGCCATCCAAAGTGTGGTCGGTCCTAAAGTAACAAAATAATAACGTCTGGAGATCATAGATAAACTTTGTGGTACTACTGTTGTTATGTTCATATCAGTAAATAAACTGGCAAATCAATTGCCAAAGGATAAACCCGACAATTTCGCTGCAAATGCCCTGCAAGAAGGACTTGGTGGTCAATTTGGAGAAATGCGAACTATGATGCAATACCTATTTCAAAATTTTAATTTTAGAGGAAA
Source organism: Nitrososphaeraceae archaeon (assembly GCA_036280615.1). Lineage (GTDB taxonomy): Archaea > Thermoproteota > Nitrososphaeria > Nitrososphaerales > Nitrososphaeraceae > TA-21. The sequence continues at coordinate 2,604 of DASUQJ010000007.1, read as the reverse complement.
GGCAAAACCATATCAAGATCTAATTAAGAGTGTAGCATCAGAAGAGATAGGTCATGTAGAATTAATTTCTACTACAATAGGGATGCTACTTGATGGTTCTACAATTGAAGAACCTCCAAACAAACTTCCACTAGAAATTGCTCTTAAGGCAGGCAATATCCATCATTTTCTGGTTGCATCTCAAGGGGCCATGCCCGTTGATGCCGCAGGCAATCCATGGTCAGGTTCTTATGTTTACAACAGTGGAAATCTTGTTTTGGATCTTATCTATAATCTTATGCTTGAGTGTACGGGAAGACTGCAAAAGTGTCGCCTTTACGCTATGAGTGACAACAAGGCATTTCGTGCAACCGTTTCGTACCTGATTGTAAGAGATCTAGCACATGAGAAAGTTTTCGCTAAGGCATTGGAATCACTTGGGGTGGACTGGGACAAGGCGTTACCAGTACCAAAGACCGATAGTTCTAAAATGCCAGAAGTTAAGAAACTTGAAGAAAGAAATTTGCACAATCAACAGTGGACTTTTTCTGAAGAAGAAACAGGTCTCTCCAAAATATTCACAGGCTCATCTCCTTTTGGTGACGGCGAATTAGAGGCATTGGATGGTCTTCCAGAAGGATTTGATATTCCGCAAATGCCGGAGGCTCCTCAGGAATATGCTCCGGGACTTGATAAAGTCCTTAAAGACAAAGCCATGTCGACCATTTAATGAAAAATTAGATTCTAAATAATAGAATCCATAGCTAGGAAATGTCTGACGATTTTCTAACTCTAGACTACGGAAAAGTTGCCAAAAAAATTACGAGATTTATTTCCAGTCAAGTCAAATCAAGAAAGAAAAATGGCATAGTTATAGGACTCAGCGGTGGCATTGATTCTTCTGTTTGCGTCATATTGGCATGCAGAGCGCTCACAAGCCACGGTATACTTGGATTGAGTATGCCGGAAAAACACGTGACGCCCCGAAAAGATCTTCAAAATGTCCGTTCCCTTGCAAAGGAACTTAAAATTAGATATAGGGAAATTAATATTGAGCGCGGAAAAAAGTTCTTGCTGAACAACCCCGTGAAGGATAAACTCGCAGGAGGAAATTTTTCAGCAAGAATCAGAATGTCGTTGCTTTATTACTATGCAGCAACCAATAATTTACTAGTATTAGGAACTGCTGACAAAAGCGAACTCATGATAGGTTATTTTACGAAGTTTGGTGACGCGGCAGCCGATATATTTCCTATAGGAGAATTATATAAAAGCCAGGTTCGGTTATTGGGAAAAGAACTGCAAGTACCTAAACAAATTTTGCAGCAGCCAAGCAGTCCTGGATTTTGGAAGGGCCAATTAGCTGAAAAAGAAATAGGGGTTCCATATGGTGAGATTGATAGAATCTTGGAATCTTATCTAAGGAATCGATGGAATACCGGTGAATTTAGCCAGAGAAAGATAAAATTAGTAACTGACATGATAAAGAAAAATCAGCATAAAAAAGATGATACACCGATCTGCAATCCTTTCTAGTTTGTCAAGATTTTGGTTTTGGCTCCTAATGACTGGCTTGTTGATTAAGGCCTGCCGGACTTCGATGCTATCCGTTACTAATAATTGGTGCTTCATCGTATTTGATGATTGACTCTATGTTTAATATTCCTCATATTCTTCTCCACTAGTTTCCTCTTTAACCACATCAAGATCTAATTCGAGATCTTCTTTCTTCCGGATTCTTGTAAGGTAGATCAGCCTCTCCACCAGAAAAGCATACAGGCCATTTAAATTCAATTGTTTGACCTTCAAGGTCCAATGGGAATTCTTTTGAAAAAATCTCTTGGCATTTTGGGCACACTAGAGTTGTTCGAATACTGTCAGTACTAAATTTGTTCGACTGTAATCTAAAAACAGTGTTACTCATGCTTTATCCTATCTGGACATTTTTTTTATAAGCATTACAAATTTATAAAGCATTACAAATTTACACTGCAAATAAAAAGACCAACTATTTTTTGTCACCGGGGGTTATCATTTTAATTTCTGGTCTTTAATAAAGACTAACAATATATGTTGTCAGATGAACACTCCTTTCGGATGTGTTCTATAGCCATTTAATCCCCTCCATCGAGAAAACTACTAAATAATTAGTTCTTGCCAAATACTGAATTACCCTCTAAGCATTGTTCAAAGTAAGGATCAATTGACGTAGCATAAGGGAGTGGCACGATTGGGAAGAATAGGTTCCATTACTAACTACAAGCAGTCAGGCACTCAACAGTCTTGATAGTTTCTCCTACCAGTGTCATAAGAGTGGCAATTATCACTATTAAGAGATAATGTACATTCTGTCATTGTATATGGCAAATCAAGAAATGATACAAGAGAAAATTGGTGAGGCCTTGGGGTTGGAAATGGCAGCGCAAAAGGCAGTAGAGGAATTAGATTCACGCGGCTTACTAGAATCAGAACATATGAAAAAACTAGCGAAAATGAGAGAAGAGGCAAGTGATCAAGAGGAAGAAATGCAACAATTGGTCAAAGAACTGGCAGAAAGTGATGGATTGGATCCGTCTGCTATAGAGGAAAAGGCAGAAGAAACAGCCGAGAAAGCGTCAAAAATAA
>DASUQJ010000006.1:0-31030 GCA_036280615.1 Nitrososphaeraceae archaeon | reverse complement strand
TCTCTTATTGGATTCCGTGGATTTGAATAAATAATGAATATGGAAAAACAGTTAGTAACTATACAAAAATAATTTTAATCTATATACTTAATTTGATATGGATCCATGATGGGCTATACCTTATCATCATTCTATACCTTTGTATTATCAAGCTTAGAAACATAATATATTATTCCTTGACAAGTATGCTAATACAGAGAACACATTCTGTAAATAAATATTAGGTCATTGTAACATTGCATGCCAAAAAACAACTACATAAATAAGTTCTGGAACGTATGGATTCCTTTGTATTAGGCCCTTTGTCTTTAGAGAATGTAACGCAATTACTAAAAAACAATGGAATATTTCTATCAATAGATTTTTAATATCTACAGTGCAAGATCATTATCATGGGTACAAAACTTATTACTTACTTGGTAACGGTTTCGGTACTGTCAGCAATAATATATACTAATTCATTCAATGTTGCGTGGTCAGATGAGGACTTTTGTTATGATCAAGTCGGCGATGGTCAACATTGTTTTGAAGTTTTACAAAAGTGTAAGAATCAACAAAGACACGATGACATAGCAGAAAGTCCCTGCTACAGAGACTAGATGACGTTTTTTGCTTACCAAATTTTATTCCATCTCTAGTCCTTATTATTTGTCGGTCGTGATAGTATTATTTACGTGTAATATATCATACCTGACCCCTGTCGGGATTTAATTTTTTTGTAATTTTCTTATTGGAACTATTCTGAAATACTCAACAACGAGACACCCTAGTTATATTTGAGATTATCTAACTTCACAATGTCCTACCATTTTTATCCAATTATTAGTGAATTCTATAAATTCTTCCGTCATTCTTGTCATATACGAGGACATATAGGAACCCATCCGGTCCAACTTCCAGATCTGTAATGCCTCCAAATCCGTGCCCCAATACGACGTCCGACAATTCTTCTTCTGTTTGCGCGATTTTATCTGTTAGGCCCTTGCCCAAATCTAATGATTTTCTATCCTGATTTAATTTAAAGTAATAGATATTACCAAAGTTGATATCCCCAACTATAATATTATTTTTGTATTCAGAGCCAAGTTTTTCTGTGTCAAGAAATTTTAGAGCTGTTGGAGCAACCGAAAGGTCCCACGTAAGTTCTGGCGAACTGTACGTTCCCTTGTTAACAAAATCAACCAAATCTTTTGGGGCATCGGACGCGATCCCGGTCTTAGCCATTGTTCCATCTACATACCAAACACCATGTATTTTTTTCCAGCCACTATTAAATCCGGGTTCTACTAAATTTATCTCGTCACCGTAGTCAGGACCATTTTCGGTATCCCATAAATTTCCAGTAAGTGGATCAAAATCAATTCCAAAACTATTCTTTATACCGTAAGCAAAGTACAGATTGAGAGGATAGGAAGCACCAAGTATACCCTCGTCCACAGGTTTACCGTCCTGAGTTATCCTAAGAATTCCTGCCCTTCCGTCAGCCGGGTTCCCACCTTGGACATTTTGGGCTTGAGTTTCGTATAATTGACTTTCATTGATCTCAGTTCTAATCATATCACCTATTGTTACATAGATGTTGTTGTCTGGACCAATCTTCAATACGCCTCCATTGTGTCCTGGCCCAGGCTTCCATGGAAGATCTAGCAGAAGTTGTGGATTCGATAATTTAGTGGCATTCTTATCTAATTCGTATTTATAAACTCTGTTTCCTAGTGCCTCTCCTTTAACGGGTCCTTTTTCCGTGTAAAACAAAAAAGCATGGGTTTTATTGCCAGTCGGATCGTTTGATACGTCTAAACCGAGTAGTCCCCTTTCGTCTTTACTAGCAACTGGAACTGCAATCAGTGGTTGTATCACCTTTGTTCCATTCACTATTCTTATAACTGTGCCATCATTCTTTTGAGTGACCAAAATATCATTTGAACCAATGAATACCATCGAAGTTGGTGCCCTAAGTCCATTAACAAGCAATTCAACGTTAAGATCGGGATCAGTCAATGTCGGATTGGATTCGGCTACTTTAGCTCTAGCAGCATAAGCAAATAGATCATATTCAACAAGACCCACTAAAATTACATCGACTGAATAAATTGACAAGAGAAGAATTCCACCAAGGATTAATAATGACATCCCTGACATCATACATGGAATTTTTTCTGTACTCCGTATTAAGAGTTTTCTAAAGTCCTGTTGTCGTTAAAAATCGAAAATTTATGTGGATATTTGCTACTCAAAATTTAAATCCTTGTTATGTAGAACATGAATTTTATCCGGTGATTGTCCTGCATTGAGAAATATAGTATTAATACTTGCTGTATGCTTAGCTAATCTAATATTCTCTTTTACATTGTTTCAATCGACATATAGCACGCACTCAGAATATAAAGTTGGTCAGCCTGTCGGAGCAAGTTTGAATTTTGTTAGTTTTGATAATTTGAGTCCAGTAAATGAAACTGCTTCGCCGTATGATAATCAAACTGCTAATTTACAAAAAGTTGCAATTATTATTTTTGACAGGGGGGACCATACACAATTTACCAATGCCAAACCAATTCTAGATAAATATGGATTTAAGGCCTCATTTTTTATAATTTGCAGTTTTATTGACGGGAAGGGGTACTATAAATTATTAAACGGTAGTGAAGTTCTGGACGAGTTCGATAACCCAATGAATTGGGATCAGATAAGAACACTGTATAACGAGGGACATGACATAGAATCGCATGGTATGCAACACAGATATCTAAGGAACTTGTCTTCACAGGACCTGGTATATGAAATATCAGAATCAAGGGCATGTCTAGAGAATCAAGGATTGAATCCAACTTACTTTCAAATTCCTTCTAATAGAGGTGCGGATAATGTCACGATACTAAAAACTATTTCAAAATATTTTGATTTTGGTTTGTCAGGTCATTCAAAATTGATGTTTTTAAATTGTGATGGTTGGATAAATCATGGTTTTAAAACAAGAAGCTATAAGCATCAAAAGGATTGTAATCCCTACTCCGACGAGGGTCTTCCAACTCGGACCCATAAATATGCTATTAGGGAATGGTCCCATGATAGATATCACTCTGAAGTAAATAACAATTTTCCCTATTTACAGCCACATGGCAAAGAAATATCGAACATGTTATTTTCAGGATTTGTCAATTTAGTCGAAACACAGAAACTCTACAATGAAAGAGCAGGGAAAATAGTAGCAATACCGATTGTGGGTTATCATGGAGTAGATAAATATAACACTTATGATACGTCTGAAGAGCTATTTGATAGAGAAATGAAATACCTCTACGATAATGGATATAAAGTGCTGAGGCTTACTGACCTCGGTTATTATCAAAATGAAAATCGCTTTTATATCAAATAATTATTGTCACAGAAATAAACAGGGCATGAAAGTACACTTGTGAGTTGACAGAGTTGTCGAAAATTGTAATTCTGTTATATTCAATAATATGTTTCATTTTAATTAGCGCAGATTTTGCAATAACTGCCTTATCACAAGAGGTTACTAGTGACGGTAAGGATAGTTATGCTTCCTCTACTGGCAGATTAAACGAATCAGAAAATATAACGGTAATTGACGCCGTAGGTGATTTAGACTGTTCCCGCAGATTTCACGATGGGATTTTAAAGGACAAACCCACTCTCTTTATAGCTTTAGGAGATCTATGTTATAAGCGGGATTTAACAAATTTTACAGTCACTTACAGTGATTTTAAAAATACAAATAAGCTGGAATGTGTGATAGGGAACCACGACTCGGAAGAAAATGGCAATCTGACAATACTAAATCAAGCTTTAGAGTATTGCGGAGATCACTGGTATCGCAAGGTTGCAAATAATTCTACATTGTTAATTGGACTAAATACCAACGGAAATACTACGTTTCAGACAAATTGGGGACAAGAGGTAGTAACAAATTCATCATTAATGAAAGGAATCGTAAATGTTATTATTTTAGCACATAAACCTGCGCATACCCCCCCTGGATCAGATCATAGGCCAGAAGATTCGACGGTCAAGATGTTCTCAGCAATCGTGAATAGCGCGCCAAATAACGTTCAGGTTTTTGAAGTAGCTGCCCACAACCACTTAATGGCCGAGTCAAGTAATGGAGAGTGGTTTATTTCTGGCGCAGGAAGCAAGAAGCTCTATAATTTCTCACCAGATTCTACCTGGCCTTTCGTAAACAATAAAGTACAAGGATATTTACAATTCAAAATTAACAATACCGATGGAAACATACTGGGTACCCATTTTTATGGGATAGATGGAAGACTTATTCATTGATTTCATCTATTCGAAGGAGTGAAATCCTATTTTTATGTTGAATTCCTGTTTAACTCCTGAATGAAAAGTAAAGTTTAAAGCTAGGTTATGAGTGAAATAAGGAGTCCATTGACGAACTACTAAGAACTATCATTCCCATCGGACCAGTGATTCATTAGTGTTTCACGGAACACAATTGGAAATCCTTATATGAGTAAACAACTGATTCGATTTACAATAATATGAGTACTGAATTGGTAGTTTTACGTGATTATGATAACCAGTTAATGAATAGGAGAGAACTCCAAGTCATATTTAGAAACGTATCAGGAAATATAAAGAAGAAAGATGCAATTGAAACAATCTCGAAAACAAATAAAGTGGATTCAAAGACAATTATACCAATAGAAATCAGATGCAATAGGGGAAGTACCGATGTTAATGCTTTTTTTCACATTTACAAAGATGAAAAGACTGCCCAGGAAACTTTACCAAAATACCTATCAATGAGACTAATAGAAAAGGGAGAGAGAAAGAAAATCTTTGATGAGGCTAAGGCTCAAAAACTGAAAGAAAAGCAGCAAAGTTCAGAAAAGGGCAAACCAAAGAAACAGTAGGGGAATATTGGCATGGCTGATAAAAAGAAAGACTCAAAATCCCAAATATATTCATTCTATGACATCTCTGGTGACAAGGTAACCAGGAAGAAGAGGGATTGTCCTAGATGTGGAAGGGGAGTTTTTATGGCAGAACATAAAGATAGGAATACTTGCGGTAAATGCGGTTTTACGGAATTCAAACAAAAATCAAAATAGATAGCGTTATCGTTCTGTTTTATTATAGTATGTTCTTAGTTTACGAAGTCGTCTTCATTCATAATGTCCGAGATATCAAATCTATCGCATTTGCATTTTCTATTTAATATCTCTTCTAAATTCGGTGAGATATTTTCATCGCCTTCAATAAATTTTCTAACGGGTAATCCATTATCACATATTATTGTACATTGTAATTTTTTTTGAGTCTTGAACTTGAATTGCATATGATATATAAATTTCCAATTTTTACCTCTCTTATTTACAAATTCTATTATTCTGATTCCTGAATCATTGATTTCCTTCAAATCGGAGGCCCTCAAATTTTCCTGAAAAGAAACAATTGTCTTAACTTTCTTTACATAATCCGGAGAGGATATTGGTAACGCCCTCACCTTTTCGTTTATTTCGAATATCATTCCCTTAGATTGAATTGAAAAATCATGTTTGAAGCTAATTATTTTTGAATTTTTTATCGATACATAAAATGGTCTTCCATTTCCAAGAACCAAACTTTCAGGCTCTTCCTTCCCCAGGGGCCAGAAAACAATGGAATCAGAATCGAAACGACTCAACAATTCTTTTTTCAAGATTTTTTCAATATGACGCTGATTAACTTCTAAACTATGATTGTTGTCAGTATTTTTGGTTTTGATTCGAAACCTCTTAACCTTCTTATAGCGTCCACTCAAGACAACCGTACTTGAATTGACAGATACAATCGTTTCTAATTTTTTGCCAATTTGTAGATTTATAGTAATGTCAGGATAATTCAAATTAATTTTCTTATTTGAAATATTAACAAATTTTTTTCTAATTTCACGTAGGAGACTCGTCTTAATATTTTCTTTTCCTCTTATCCTGTACCTGGACCTAAACTTGTCTTCATTGTCATAAAAGCTGTGGTCTAGAGTCAGTCCAATAAGGAAAGAACCGTATTGATAATCTTTTGTTGCCTGTATAATCTTGTTACATGTCTTATCTAGTCGATTCCATATTCCGTGACATATCTTGCAATCCTCAACAATTTTTTGAAGAGCGTGGTTTTTAATACATTGTCTTTCTAAACACCAATTGCATAACTTGTATTCATATTTTCTTTTCAATTAGTTATATCGTTCTATCCTATACCTAGTCTTCTAAGCATACCTTGCATTTGCCTTCCTTTGCTTTGCTTAATCATGCTCTTTGAGTTGTTGAAATTCTTTATCAGATCCTTTACGTCGTGTTCAGCTACACCTGAACCTCTTGCTATCCTCTTTCTTCGTGAATCATTAATTACCTCCGGATTCTTTTTTTCTTCCTTTGTCATTGACTGGATAATATAACGCCACTTTTCCAATTTTCCCTGGATTACATCTAATTGATCCTCCTTAACTACTCCAGATAGACCTGGCAAATTGTCAATAATGTTTCTAAATCCCATTTTGCCGACACTTTCCATTTGTGAATAAAAGTCTTCTATCGTCATTTTGCCACTTAGTACTCGTTTTGACTGATTCTCATCTGCTTGTAATTCCAAATCTTTAGCTAAATCCAAAATTGCCTTAATGTCTCCCATCCCCAATAATCGCCCTACAAATCTCGTGGGACTGAACTCCTCGAGATCATCAATTCTTTCACCGTTTCCGATAAAGGCAATCTTTGCACCTGTTATCGCGGATGCTGCCAATGCTCCGCCACCTTTTGCAGTTCCATCAAGTTTTGTTATAATAATCCCCCCGACCGGAACAGTTTCATGGAATGACTTTGCTTGGCTATATGCCTGTTGACCTATAGTCCCATCAATTACCAGAAGAATTAAATCTGGTTTAGAAATATCATACATACTTTTCATTTCCTCTAAGAGTTCTGCTTCGTCTTTGTGTCTTCCTGCAGTATCAATAATCACTACATCTGATCCCGTACCTCTAAAATAATCAATTCCATTCTTTACTATTGAAGTTGCATCTTTACTAGATTCGTCTCCAAATACTTCAACATTTATCTTGACACAATTCATTTTAAGCTGTGTGAGTGCACCTGGTCTCCATGTATCAGCACCAACGACTCCCACATGATATCCGTGTTTTGTTAACCATCTTGCTAGCTTTGCAGTAACTGTTGTTTTACCACTTCCCTGGATACCAAACATCAGTACAATATTGAGTTTTCCAGGAGTAAATGAAATGACTTGTTTTTCAGCTTGCTTGCTTCCAGCGATATTTTCTCCCTTATAACCCATCAATCTTGAAAGTTCATCATAAAGTATTGAGACTATATGATCCTTTCTTGATAATCCCTTCGGAGGAGATTCCTCTAGAGATCTTTTTTTCAAATTCTGAGTTATGCTTAATACCAATCTAACATTGACGTCAGATTGAAGAAGAGCTCTTTGTACATCCTTGCACAAAGAATCGATCAATTCTTCATTTACGTCAGAAGCGCCTACGAGTTTCTTTAAAGCTGCTCCGAGACTTGACCGAAGATTGTCTAACATTATTTATCTATTAATTCATAATCTGTTATTTCAAATATTCCATTATCGCTAAACCATTTGACCATTCCTTTTCTAATCTCAAGTTTTTTCTTGTAAATAGGACAATCAACAACGAGTGTTTCCGCCTCTCCTCCCTCAAAATTTAGATTAAATCCATATTTCGATGACAATGATTCCAGTCTCTGTACACTTTCATGATCCAGCTGAATCCCAAGCCATTCTCTATCCAAACCCATTGCGGAAACCCCTGTTATAATAATTTTAAATTTTTCATCAATCATCCTACGAAGGTAATTACTGGGATTCAACTTCCATAACGGAGAAAAAACTGACAATTCCAAATTACTACAGATTTTTTCAAAATTCCTTTTTTGAAAATTGCTTGAAATTCCACCATGAACTATTCCTTCGATACCGAATTCGTCTTTAACGCTTGAAAGGGCGTTTTCAAGAACAGCTATCTCATTTTCTAAACTTGAGGTCTTGGATTTAAAGTCTCTAATCGGTAAGTCAATTGCTTGTGCCAGGACTCTTGTAAGGTGGATATTGGGAAAATGAAATAGTAAACTGTCACTGAATTCCGGAATTATAGAAATCAAACAAGAGACCTCATGTCCGAGTCTGTTGATTTCAAAAATAGAGTAATTACTGTCTTTCCCTCCAGAATATAGTGAAGCTAATCTCAATTCTGTATGATATCAATTAAGGTAGTCGCAGTAGTCTTATATTCATTAATCTAAAACGGAAAAATTCCTAATTGGAAGATTTTTTTACCTCTCTGCAAACTCATTGTGTAGATGAAAATATCTGACGGCGCATATGTTTTGTTTTTTTATCAAGCAAATAAGAATTGGTTAACAAGAGTAGAAAAAAACAAGAAACTTCATACGCATATAGGAATTATAGATTTTGATCAGATATTAGGACTTGAGTACGGTTCTTCTATCATCACAGCCAAACAAAAAAAGGTTTACCTCATAGAGCCTACGATTTATGACTTTGTCATGAAATCAGATAGAAAGACCCAGATTGTATATCCTAAGGATTTAGGATATATCGCAATTAGAACTGGGTTGAAGAGTGGATCTAATGTTCTTGAAATAGGTACAGGAAGTGCATCACTAACCACATTCTTCGCCAGCCTCGTAGAGCCTTCAGGTCACGTTTTTACTTATGATGTTAATGAAGAATTTATGGAAATTGCAAACAAGAATCTCAAAAAATCAGGAATGGAAAAAAATGTTTCAATGTTTAAGCATGACATAATGAAGGAAGGACTGCAACATTCTGACATTGATATTGCAATTATTGATTTAGGAGATCCTTGGAATGTATTACAGATTGTTCATAAGTGCCTCAAGAGCAGTGGAACTGTTGCAATAATATGTCCAACTATGAATCAATTGGAAAAAACTGCTAAACACATGTACGAAATCGGATTTACAGACATTGAAAGCACTGAAATAATGATCCGCAATATTGAGGCAAGAGAAGGTAAAACAAGGCCATCAATGCGGATGATTGGTCATACTACATATCTTATATTTGGTAGAAAAATTATAGAGGGGATCATCTAATGTTAGAAATTAGTGTAACTAGTGCAATGCCACAATAACTACTTCCATTTACTATGAGATTGTGCTTGACAAACACTCTACTGTAGTTTTAATTTGATAATCACTAAACTTCGAGTATTTCATTAAATTAAGTTCAATCTCAAGTTCATTTCTTTGGAGATATATCATAACCGAGTAAGAGAACAATAGAATCTAGTTCGTGATAGTAGAGCCTATCGAAACCAGGTAGAGAGCTATTCTTATAAGGTACCATCATAGACTTGAATATGTTGGCAACTGAAGGTTATTGTGTAAAGTGTAAAGCAAAAAGGCAAATGAAAGGCGAGTCACAGGTCATCATGAAAAATGGTAGACCTGCAACAAAGGGAACATGCTCAGTTTGTGGAACCAAGATGTTCAAGATAGGCGGTGGCCCAAGCAAAGCAGTAAAGAAAGGAAAAGCAAAACCAAAATCAAAATCAAGGGCAAAACCAAAATCAAAATCAAAACCAAGAAGACGATAATATCCTAAATTTCTTTTTTATCTTTTTATTCTAAGAATTGACAATTATTGAATAAATGTATCAACTACATCTATAAAGAAAATTTTTTTTCGACAAGATCTAATTTATGAATGTTTCCGTAAGAAGATATCAATTCACGTAATCTATTTCTTGGAACTTCGGATTTTACTAATTCCCTGGCCATTTTTATTCCGTCATTTATGTCAGTAGTTTTTTCTCCTGCAATCAAGGCTACTGCTGCGTTGAGAGCTACTATGTCTTGCTTTGCAGGAGTAGATTTTCCATAGATAGTTTGTAGTGTTGTCTTAACTGAATCTTCCGCCGATTTAATTTGTACCTGATCTTTTCCTACGATCTTCAGATCCAATAATTCGGGATCCACTTCATGCTTTTCAACTTTGCCTGATTTAACAATGAACATGATATTTCTTGAAGTATTTGACAGCTCATCCATACCATCTAATGAATGAAGAAGAAAAATTTTTTTGATAGTAGAATTTATCATTGCGTTCGATACAAGCTCGAAAAAATTGGGATCAGAAATTCCAATCACTTGTGCCGTAATATTTGTACATGGATTACATAATGGCCCAATAATGTTAAAAATTGTCCTAAAACCAAGCCGCTTTCGGATGCCAGAAATCCTTTTTAATTTAGGATGAAATTTAGGCGCGAATAAGAATGCGTAACCAAGTCTCTCAAGTGATTCAATGGCCCTTTTTTTTGGCATATTCAAATCAAATCCTATGTATTCAAAAAAATCTGCACTTCCAAACATTCCACTCGCAGATCTGTTCCCATGTTTTGCAACACTTATTCCGGAAGCAGACGCAACAAGTGATGCAGCGGTACTGATATTAAAAGTATTAACCATGTCACCACCCGTACCACAATTATCAATTAGTGCACCGTTAACTTTTGGAGTTATTTGAAAAGAATGTCCAAGCATGATATCTCTTATTATTCTTAACTCATCGTAGTTAACACCCCTAAATGTTAACGCAGTAAGAAACGAAGCTATAGTAGAGTCTGGAATCTCGTCTGACAAAATAAGATTTACTGAGTTTCTAAAATCAATCTTATCAATATCTTCCTTTGATAAAATTTTTCTCGTTTGTTTTTGGAGATATTCAGTGGACATTATTTTTTCAGAATATCTATGAAATTTTCCAATATATGATAACCATTTCTTGTAAGCACGGACTCTGGATGAAATTGAACACCGTAGATAGGATATTTTTTGTGTTTCAGACCCATAATCTCCGAATCATCAAGTGAGATTGCCGTTACTTCTAAGCAAACAGGAAAATTTTCTCTTGATGCTACCAGCGAATGATACCTTGTTGCTACAAATGGATTTGCCAGTTTTTCGAATAATTCATTGTCCAAATATTTTATTTTGCTCGTTTTTCCATGTCTTACAACATGTGCATTGATAACTTTGCCGCCATACACATGAACTATACCTTGATGACCAAGGCATACGCCTAATACTGGAATTTTTGGTCCAATAGTTTCAATAATATCTCCACATATTCCAAAAGACTTCTTATCCGCCGGATGCCCTGGACCTGGGGATAGCACTATTCCATCAGGCTGCATTTTTTTTATATCTTTGATAGTAATTTTGTTATTGCGAAAAACGATTGGCCTTGTTGAAAGCTTACCGAATAGTTGAGCAATATTGTAAACAAATGAATCATAATTATCGATTATCAAAATCTTTTTCATATCAAGACACCGTAATTTATGATTTCATCTCGTAATGTTAGTTTTTAGCATCTATTGATATTTAATGTTTATAAATTGAATGTACATAAATCAATCCTCTACAAGTCGGTGAATCATAAAATTATTTCTCTGGAAATGAGTTGTAAAAATCAATTAATAATACATTAAATAATCCTTCATTTCCAGTAAAAATATTGAGAAATGGTAAGAGTATTCATAAATGGATATGGAAATATTGGTAGGAGAGTAGCATCTGCATTTTCTCATGACAAAGATATTGAATTTGTTGGGATAGGGAAATATTCAATTGATGAGAAATTGGATGAAGCTATTGCAAAGAAATTTCCTGTCTATGTCCCTGAAGAAAAAATACCAGAGTTTAGACAAAAAGGATATGATATTTCTGGGGCAATCTCTGATGCAATTAAACGATCTGACCTTGTAATCGATGCTGCCAAGGAGGGACTTGGTTTTCGCAATAAAGTAAATCTCTATGTACCCGAGAATAAGCCTGCTATTTTTCAAGGAGGCGAAGATAGAACAGGTGAAAAAAAAGTTGCAGATATCATTCACAATTCGAGGATCAATTATGACAAGGTTATTAATCAAAAATATGTTATACAAGGCAGCTGCAATGTCTCAGGGATGGGTAGAATAATGCAACCTATGATCGAAAAGTTTGCAGATAAAATACAACGATACGATGTCACATTAATAAGGAGATGGGCAGATTTGGAGGATACAAAAGAAGTTAAGGATTCTATAGAGTGGGATAAAAATCCACATCATCAAGATGATGTTAAGTCGTTTCTTCCATCAGTAAAACTATATGTCGAAGCATATAAGGTTCCGTCAAGGATGATGCATCTTCATCAAATGACAATTAGATTCAAAGAGAAAGTACCTTATTTTGATTCGATATCCGACATTTATCATGACGAGTTCGGAGTAGCTGTTCTCAGTAAAGCAAAAGGTACAGCAGATATTCGCCTTAAAGCACGTGAGTTTGGTTTTGAACATGATGATACCAATATGGTTCACATTCACGAGGAGACAATGAGGAAAAGTGATGATACTCTAAAAATTCTTTACTCCGATGATCAAACAGGCATCGTAATTCCTGAAAATCACCTTCTGTTTCAATCGATGATGTTTGGCAGACCAAAGAATGAAGCATATGAGCGAACTGATTCGCTATTCCAAATAAGTAAGAAGAGAGACATGCTTGAAAAGCAATTTGGAGCATAAAAAATCAATTAATACCGACTCTAATAATCTTACTTAGGTAATACCCTCAGTTAGTGTAAAGACTTAATCAATCTGACCAATCGAACCGCTTTAGTGAACAGGAAACAATTAGAATATTTGCACACGTTAAACGTTTTAAAACAACAAAGTTTTTTTTAGTCATCCGCCTTAATTTTATTGTGTTAGCTAGCGTGTGGGTCACTCGAAAGAGAGGAAACTCCTCCCTCATAACAGGCACTCAAATTAGCGATAATTAGGTGGAGACGCCTGGCTACGGAACAGAAAGGAAATCCAGTTGATCAAAATGATGATGATGGTGAATAGCCTGAAGATATCAATACTGGAATGAAACCGCCGACCTGAGTGGAGCAAGGACAAAAAGGGGCTAACATTCCTGTATGATCCCAGGTTGACCGCTCAGTGGAATCCCACTTAAAACAAAAGGAGGGTTACAGCTAGCAAACACCTTTTTTTGAATTACATCGATTTAGTTACCAAAAAAGTGATACTAAATGAAATACACTAAATTTTGCAAACGATCTGAATAATGAAAGTAAGAGATTATAAGATTTTACCAAGTTAAGATACGTGTTTTCGATTTATATCCAAAAGCTAAACTAAACTAAAAAATCATTAAATTGTAAAAATTATATTCGTGCTATCAGCAAATATTGGAACTAAAGAGTTCATTAGAAAAAATTTGTTATTTCCTTGCTTTCCACAAGACAAATACTGATACTGCGGCCATCATACCTGCAAGAATCAAAAGTACCTGTAATGGAAATCCACCCGTTGCTGTCGAAGTTCCTTCAGGAGCGTTCTCGGTAACAAATGCAATTTCAGAGTTTCCACTTTTAGTTACGGTTGCAAATCCACCAATCTGAATTTGACCACTTGGTGGAGGATGACTCGCATGGACGTCGACATTTGTACCATCGATTACTGCACTTGCATCAGATTCTTTTGCTTCCATAACTCCCTCTCTAAAGCTACTTTCACCTAATGAGAATATTGAAACTACCCGAGAACCTCCCAATTCTTGGAATCCCGAACCGGCTGTGGAAGCTTGGCTACCCGTTGGGTCGAACAAGAAATGCCAACGGTCCATTGGAACAGCAATATCTTCAAAATTAAATAGTGGTGTTTGAAATATCTCATTTGCTTCACTTGAATTCAGTTGCTGTGCTAATTCAGGAAATTTGACTTGAAGTAAACTTAATGGATAGTTAATACTCATATTACCAATGTCAGGTACTTGGAGTTCAAGAGGTCTAGAAGTATGAAATCCTCTCCAGTCTAAATCAACCAAAGCACCTGCCGATTCAGAGGTATTGCTCGGAAGAGTGAATCCGCTTATGCTTGGTGTAAAGACCACCTTGTATGACACACTCAGCCTGTCGCTACTTCCCTTCAGCGTTCCAGTGTAATCAACTGTAGCATTTTGAATTGAGATCGGACTTTGCTTTTCCGTAAATATATCCTGATTTATGCCGGAGATTAGTTCTGCCATTCCTGGAGTAGAAGCATTTGCTTTAAATCTGACGCTTTCATCAACCGTAGCTAATTTTTTTGCTAGCTCACTTGTCGGGTCAAATTGCAATGTAATAAACCGATTGGCGGTAAATACTGGCTCAGCTTGATTTAGTACAGGAGACAATACGGTCGTCATTTGAACTGCATAAGAATTCGAGCCCATTGATATAACTGTGAATATTATCAAAAAAATTACAATAATGAATTTGAAACTATTCACATGGTAGAAACTAATTCGACCTGTTTATAATCTTTATCGAATACACTAGCTTTTTGTCATACAGACTAATTTCAACCAAGAGAGTCCTTCCAAATTCTATGATTGATAATTTAGGAAAATTTAAAAAAGTTGTAGGCCAACTAGTGTTCTTTTATATTGATTACACTATTAGCGGGAGGAACAGGATCAGTAAAACTAGCGCGAGGGTTCTCTAAGACAACGGATGAGCTGGCTGTGGTATCAAATATTGCAGACAATATTTGGATTCATGGCCTCTACATATGTCCAGATATTGATACGATAATGTATGGTTTGGCTGGTCTCCTAGACAAAAGCAGAGGATGGGGTGTTGCAGATGATTCTTTTGTTTTTGTGGAGCAAATGAAGAGACTTGAACAGGATTATTGGTTTAAAATCGGCGATAAGGATCTAGCTCTTCATATTGTTAGAACCAATTTTCTAAAAGAGGGAAAATCTCTTACTTGGATTACAGAATGGATACGAAAAAAACTATCGGTTTCACCTGTCATTATTCCTGCTTCGGATGATCATTTTGAAACTAGAATAGAAACTCCGATCGGTGATATGCATATTCAAGAATATTGGGTAAAACATCGTGCAGAGTTAGATATTTCAAAAATAAGATACAAAGATATTGAAAAAGTAATTCCAAGTGGCAAGGCGCTTGAGGCTATTAGAAATTCTGATATAATAGTAATTGCTCCGGGTAATCCAATTTCCAGTATTGGTCCAATCATTTCAATACCCGCAATCAGAAAGGAACTTTCCTTAAGAAAGGAAAGAGTAGTCGCAGTTAGTCCGCTAATTGGGAATGCAGCACTAAGTGGCCCGGCCTCAAAGTACATGCATGCAATGGGTATAGAATCGTCTCCAATTGGAATAGCTTCTCATTATGCGGACGTTGTATCGAATTTGGTAATCTCTGAATCTGACAAGGAATATGAAAATCAGATTAGAAACATTGGGGTCAACGTATACAAGACTAATATTATCATGGACAATGAGCAGAACGAAATTAATTTGTCCAATTATATACAAAATCTTTTCAATAAGCATAAACTATGAAAATCACAGCATTAATTCCAGTTAAACAGTTTGAATTAAGCAAGACGAGATTGGAACTTACTAAAAATCAAAAAAATGTGTTAACTGAATTGATGCTCAAATCAACAATCATTAATTTGAAAAAATGTAAAAGTATCTCCGCAATAGTAACTATTTCGGCCGATGAGAAGGTAGAAAAAATTTCTAATTATTATGACGTCAAATTCCTTTTTTCAAAAGAAAAAGGAGTGAATTATGCTATTGAGATTGGTGATAATTACTGTAAAGAAAACCTGGTTAATACAAATATCGTAGTGCCCATAGATTTGATCTTTCTCGATCCAAATGAGATTGAACTATTGTTATCTATGTCTAGAAAATTTCACAAGTGTTCTATCATTGTTCCTTCTATGAGAATGGATGGAACAAACCTACTGATAAGACGACCTTCCAACTTGTACAAGACCTCCTATGATAATAATAGTTATTACAACCATGTCTATTCCTCAAAAAAGACCGGTGCGCGAACCATAGTCGTCGAGTCTGTAAACTTAGGGGAAGATCTGGATACAATGGAGGATTATGAGAGAATCACAGCTCATCCCATCAACAAACTTTCTAAATTAATTTCTAGAATACAGAATGTGATATGAAAAACCTCCTACATTTTAATTTGTGAAGATGAGAATATGGAAAAATAGAAAATTATGTGATGCTTGGAAGATTTGTCCTTGTAAGTTTTGAAATCATACCATTGAATGCAAAGTTAACGATTAGAAACCATCCCCACAAATATATCTGCCCAACTTCTCTACATGGTCCTTTATGAGTACCATCCGGATTCTTTTGTATATCATTTTTTACGTTCTCTTGATTACATGTTATAAACGGAATTACAGGGTGAATCGGAGAAAGTGCTACTACTCCTCCAAAAATCTGCGGGAAAACTAGGATCCACAGCAGAAATGATGGGATCATATAGATAAACATAGGTTTCATTTGTTGTTGCTGGATTTCCAGGTTCATTTTATTAACATATGCCTGCTTTTTCTTTAGTTCTGCGATCTGGACTTTATCTTGCTTTTTGACAGCGGCCATCATCTGCTTTCTAAATTCAACTGATTCTTTCATAATTTTACTCATTTTTTCAATATCAGTAGTTTTCTTTCTAAGTAATGCGAATGCTATGTTCATGGCTATGGCGATAAGAGCAGCTACAATCATTGAAGTAAATGAGAAGGGGAAGGGTGGATTTTCAGAATAATGAGTAGTCCACATTAACTGCATGATGATTAAGATAAAATCCAATTAGAGTTCTCCATGAAACCTCTACGTTTCCAGAAAGAAATCAGTTAGAAGGGGCTTATAAGGATTTCAGTTTAACAAAAACAATAATAAGATTATGTTATCCAAGAAATCGATTATGGTGAGATTTCAGATTAAAACAGACATCATTCTACATATCTGCCTGCCGCAACCTGTACCCACTGTTCTATTTATCCTACTGAACCTTCCATTTCTAACTTTAGCAATCGGTTTAGTTCTACTGCGTATTCCATTGGTAGCTCTTTTGTGAATGGTTCCATAAAGCCACCAATGATTAATGATAATGCGTCAGATTCTGAAAATCCCCTACTCATAAGATAGAATATTTGATCCTCACCTATCTTACCCACCGTTGCTTCATGAGATATAGTAGCATCATCTTCATTTACTTCTACATATGGATATGTGTCGGTTCTAGAGTTCTTATCAAGCAGTAATGCATCGCATCGGACATTAGATTTAACACCAGTTGCACCTTTTGCTACATGTAATAGTCCTCTATAAGTGGTGCGTCCCGCATCTTTACTTACAGATTTACTTGTAATTCTAGATGTTGTATCGGGAGCAAGATGCACAGCTTTTGCTCCGGCATCCTGATGCTGTCCACTGCCGGCAAAAGCAATTGAAATTACTTCAGCATGTGCTCGTTTACCAAGCATATAGACACCGGGATATTTCATTGTTAACTTACTTCCAAGATTGCCATCAATCCACTCAACTGTTGCATTCTCATATGCATATGCCCTCTTTGTGACCAAGTTGTACACGTCTTTGCTCCAATTTTGAATAGTAGTATATCTTATTTTTGCACCTCTCTTTGCGATTAGCTCTACAACTGCAGAATGAAGTGATTCAGTTGTGTATACCGGGGCTGTGCATCCTTCTATATAGTGCACCTCGGCACCTTCATCAGCTATGATAAGAGTTCTTTCAAACTGGCCAATATTTTCCGCATTGATTCTGAAATATGCTTGAAGAGGAAGTTCAATCTTTACATTTCGTGGAACATAAATGAATGATCCCCCGGACCATACAGCACTGTTTAAGGCCGCAAATTTGTTATCTTCAGGAGGAATTACCTTACCAAAGTGTTTCTTTAAAATATCAGGGTATTTCTTTACGGCAGTATCAGTATCTACAAATATTACCCCTTGTTTTTCCAAATCTTCTCGGAGATTATGATATACAACCTCTGATTCGTATTGTGCACCAACTCCCGCAAGGAATTTTCTTTCTGCTTCAGGAATTCCTAATTTTTCAAAAGTGTTCCTTACTGATTCTGGAACTTCTTCCCAACTCTTAGTTTGTTTCTCAGACGCTTTAGCATAGTAGTAAATATTCTGAAAATCGATATGTGATAGATCACCACCCCAGTTTGGCATGGGCTTGCTAAGAAAAACTTCATAAGCGCGTAATCTAAATTCTCGCATCCAGTCTGGTTCACCCTTAAGTTTGCTAATCTCTTCAACTGTTCCCCTAGAGAGCCCCTTCTTGCTTAAATATACGTAAAGCTCTGTAGAATCCTTGAAGTCATACTTACTGTAATCCATGTTCAGATCTGAGGTCATTAAGAATTATAACGTCGTTATGGTATATATACTATATGATATTTCCAATTTACATAAAAAAGTCATTCAAACTAGAAATATGGATAATATGATCACAAAAACCCTATGGAATGATTAAATAAAGACATGAGCATCAAATCCATAGTTCACATCAGGTGCAACTAATTGATAGTCGACCTTAACGTAAACAATAAGAAAGCGGTGGTAATAGGCGGTGGTACCGAGGGTTTACGCAAGATACACGGACTTTTGGATCAAGAATGCGAAATAACTGTAATAACAAGTAGACTAAATAATCAACTCAAAAAAATGATGGCTGATGGAAGAATTAAATTAATAAAAAGCAGAATCAAGGATGTTGAAATTTTAGATGGATTCAGAAATGTTTTCCTGATTTTGGCTGCAACTGATGATAAAGTCTTAAATAGAAAACTTGTAGAGAAGGGAAGATCTATGGGGGCATTTGTCTATGCAGCAGATGATCCGAAAATAAGTGATTTCTCCTACGCGTCGCTGTTGAATGTCGAAGGTCTGATACAAGTAGCAATTTCGACGGCTGGAAAAAGCCCAATAATGGCTAGAAAAATAAGGATGAAAATAGAAAAGATGGTGCATAAGAGTATCAATGACTCAGACATCAGCAACATCATATTACAGGAATATGCTCGCAAAAGAGCAAAGCGAAAATTAGATACGGTGAAAGAAAGAAAGGAATTCCTATATTTATTAATAAAAGATAAAAATATCCAATATTTGTTAAGATCAAATAAGCTCGACGAAGCAAAAATGTCTGCATTACACATGTTGAAAAATTGGGAAAAGGTGAGTAAAACATGAATTCACTAATTACCAATAAGCTAAAACTATTGAACGTGAGAGTAACTCACAAGAAAGCTCCAATCCACGTACTCGAAAAATTTACGTTCAAAGATATCGCAAAGGCGCATCGAGTATTCTTGACCAGTGGCGATATACGAGAGTGCGTAATACTACAAACATGCAATAGAGTAGAACTATTTTTAGCTTTAGAAAATATAGATATCGAAAAGATTTTTGATACTTGGAAAAGCATTGCTGGACTCGAAGATTTGTCATTTGAATTTGCTGAAGTTGATGAAGACAAAGGTGCAATTCATCATCTTCTAAGGCTGACTTCTGGACTTGAATCCCTTGTACTAGGAGAAGATCAAATTTTGGGGCAAGTTAAAAGGGCTTTTGAATATTCCCGCCAGAATTGCTATGTTGATTTATTTATCCCGATAATTTTTGAACATGCGATAAAGGTTGGGAGTAGAATTAGAACTAACACTGGTTTGAATAAAGGGAGCGTATCAATAGGTTCGATGGCAGTTAATTTGGCTGAGGAATATTTTGATGATTTTCAAAATAAGAAAGTATTGTTAATTGGTACTGGTGAGGGGGCAACGCTAGTTGCCAAATCACTCAAGAAGCGACAAGTCAACTTTGAAGTTGCGAGTAGAACTTATGAGAGAGCAAAGTCGTTTACCAGTACTGTTGGTGGTATCCCGGTAAGATTTGAAGATGCGCTTCATAATTTTGATAAGACGGATATCATCTTTGTTTCTACAACAGCACCGTACTATCTTATTACCTATGATCGAATTTTCAACTTTAGAAAGAAAAATGAGGGAATGATGATATTTGATCTTTCTAATCCAAGGACTGTAGATGACAAGATTGCAACAATATCTGGAATAAAATTAGTCAATATAGATCAAATTGCAGAAATAGTTGATAGAAATTTGAAGCGTAGACATGAAGAGATCAGATTGGCAGAAAAAATGATTCAGAGTGGAATGCAATCGATGGATCTACTTTTTAGAAAGATTAAGGCAGAACCATTTGTAGTATCGATATTCAAGATAGTAGACGAAGTGAGAAATAGAGAATTATCAAAAGCAGCTAGGATGCTTGGTATTAACAAAGGAATGAAAGAGTTTGAAATCATGGAGCAATTGTCTTTTGCAATAGTTGAAGGTATACTATCTACGCCTATGAACAATTTCAGAAAAGAAATTGGAAATACAGAAAAAAATGAAGAAGTATTGAATATAGTATCAAGGATTTTCAATTATGAACCAAAATGATGATTTTGAATTCAATGGATTTCCAAAAGTACGACTTAGACGATTAAGACGAACACCTGCAATAAGGAATTTACTGCAAGAAACTAGATTATCAGTCAACGACCTTGTCTATCCTGTTTTTATTCAGGAAGGAATTAATGAACCAAAAGAAATAGAGTTGATGCCCGGAATCTTTAGGATCCCGCTAAAAAATCTAGTCAAAAATATCCAAGAGTTGTGCGATTTGGGGGTAAAGACATTTTTGGTTTTTGGAATTCCAAAATTAAAAAACGACAGAGCAACCAGTGCATATCGTAAAGATGGCATAGTTCAGGAATCGGTGAAAACATTAAAGAAAAATTTTGGTGAAAAAATTGTAACAATAACTGATGTATGTCTGTGTCAATATACTTCTCATGGTCACTGCGGGATTATAAGAAATAAAGTTGCAGACAATGATGAAAGTTTGAAAATTCTGGACCGGATTGCGCTAAGTCATGCCGAAGCAGGCGCTGATTTTGTTGCCCCTTCTGCAATGATGGATGGTCAAGTAAAGAGTATCAGAAAAGCATTGGATGACAGTAGTTTCAACAATGTAGGCATAATCGGGTATTCGGCTAAATTATCTTCAAATTTATATACCCCATTTAGAGATGCATCACACTCCACCCCTGACTTTGGTGATAGGAAATCATACCAAATGCCATTTCACAATACTAACGAAGCACTGCAGGAAATAATGATGGATATTAAAGAAGGAGCAGATATCATAATGATAAAACCGGCTTTGCCTTATCTTGACCTAATTTACAAGACAAGACAAACTACATTATTACCAGTGTGTGCCTACAGTGTCTCAGGGGAGTATTCTATTGTTAAAGCTGCAGCGCTTGAGGGGTGGGTCAATGAAGATGAAATAGTTATGGAGTTCACAACTTCTATAAAAAGAGCAGGAGCCGACATCATAATATCATATCACACAAAGAAAATTGCAGAGATATTAAACAGCTCTTAAAGATACAATTATAACAGTTACAAAATTATGTTATCAATGTTTGTCTGCTTCTCTCTTTGATAGAGCAAAAGAAATAATCCCCGGTGGTGTTAATAGTCCGGTTCGTTTCTATGAACCGTATCCTTTTTTCGCCTCATATGGAAGAGGTTCAAAAATTATTACACAAGAACATGATACTCTAATCGATTATTGTCTTGGGTATGGCGCAATCATTCTAGGACATGCATATTTTGATATCATAAGTGCCGTAAAAACACAATTGGACAAGGGCAACATTTTTTGTGTTCCTACAGAAAAGGAGGTCAAACTTGCTGAACTAATTATTGAAATGATTCCCAATATGGAAATGGTAAGACTAATGAACACAGGATCAGAATCAACAATGCACTCTATAAGATTGGCAAGAGCTTTTACAAAGAAAAAAAAGGTCGTTAAATTTGATGGATGTTATCATGGTGCTTATGACTATGTTCTGGTTAGTCCCGGGTCAAGTGCTTCAACCGCTTCATTTGACGGCAATTTGGAAGAGTCGATGAAACAAACGTTGCTATTACCATACAATGACATAAGCGCACTTGAAAATTTGGTTAAACTGAACAATGATATCGCTTGTATAATAGTTGAGCCAGTTTTGGCCAATATGGGCTTGATAATTCCAGAGGAAGATTATCTTAGCAAACTAAGGGGAATATGTGAAAGGGAAGACATAGTATTAATTTTTGATGAAGTTGTCACTGGATTTAGACTCTCGCCCGGCGGTGCCTCAGAATATTTTGGGGTGGTACCAGACATTATGACGCTTGCAAAATCAATTGGGAATGGGTTTCCACTTTCAGCCTTAGTGGGAAAAAAGAAGATAATGGAATTGTTATCACCAAAGGGAACAGTATTTCAAGGAAGTACTTATGCTGGAAATCCAATTTCTGTTACTGCAGGAATTGCAACATTAGAAAAATTGAAAGATGTAAAAAATGATTTATATCCAAAGCTTTCACGTTTTTCTGATAGATTAGCAAATGGAATAAGGGATAATTTGAAAGATCTAAAATTTGAAGCCAGTATTAATAATATCTCGTCTATGTTCCAACTTTTCTTTACTGATGAACAAATAAAGAATGCATCTAATATTAGAAAATCAAATTACCTACTTTATAAGAAATTATTCTATGAACTACTAAAATCTGGGATATTCATCCCTCCATCGCAATTTGAGACTTGTTTTATTTCCTACTCGCATGATGATGAAGATATTGACTGGACCGTTGAATTGTTTGCAAAAGCATTGAAAAAAGTGAAAGAAAGAAATTGAATAGTTTCAGGGTTGTAACTCGTGGAAGCAGGCTTGCGCTAATACAAACTGAGATAGTGACGAACAGTTTGCGGAAACTATATCCCACAGTGAAATGTGATATTGTTAAAATAAAATCGAGCGGAGACATCAATAAGAACAAATTACTTTTTTCAGTCAACGAAAAAGGAGTCTTTGAAAAGGAAGTCGATAAAGCAGTACTAGAAGAGAAGGCAGATTTTGCAGTCCACAGCATTAAAGACATACCAACCGATATTGATGATGAATTAGTTATTGCGTCAATATTGAAACGAGAAAAGCCAAACGATGTCTTGATTGGGAAATCAAAATTAACTCTAGAAATACTAGAACCAAATTTTCATGTGGGTACAAGTAGTTTAAGAAGAGCAGTTCAAATAAAAAGGAAGAATCCAAAAGTAAAAGTGATTCCAATTAGGGGTAATGTTGAAAATCGCGTAAGAAAATGCATCGATGGGCCATTTGATGCCCTTGTTCTGGCAGAAGCTGGGCTAAAAAGGCTTCACATGAGTAACTTAATAGTGCAGAGGTTTAATTATTTAGATTTTGTTCCTGCTCCTGGACAAGGAGCGATTGGAATTGTATGTAGAAAGGATAACAAGAAGACAGTTAACATACTACAAAAGATTGAGGACAAACCAACAAGATATGCTATCGATGCCGAACGATCTTTGATACACTATTTGAACGCAGGTTGCAGATTTCCCGTAGGTGCCATAGCATTACCTAATTTAAGAACAAATAGAATAGTAATGCATGCATCTGTTTTTTCTGCAGATGGTTCACAATCTATGAAGGTGAAAAAATCAGATGTGATAACAAACGCTTCGCAGGTTGGAATGGATCTAGCAAATGATTTACTATCAAAGGGAGCAGCTGATTTTGCTCATGAATGGAGAGAGGCACTAGAAAAGTGGAACAGTCAAAAGTAGGGCGAAAAGGTAAAGTGTATATTTGTGGAGCAGGTCCAGGTGACCGAGATTTGTTAACGATAAAAGCTGCCAAATTACTGTCAGAATGTGATGTTATACTTTACGATAGATTAGTAAACAAAGGAATTCTTACCATGACTTCTTCCCATTCAAAGAAAGTATATGTTGGCAGGGAGTCGGGAGATCCAGCTACAAATCAAATGACTACAAATGAACTTATGCTAAAGTATGCCAACGATGGTAAGAAAATTCTTAGATTGAAGGGGGGTGATCCATTTATTTTTGGACGCGGCGGCGAAGAAGCTGAATTTCTATCATCCAAAAATATAAAATATGAAATAGTGCCTGGTATATCTTCTCTAAATGGTGCCGCAGCATATGCGGGCATTCCTTTAACACATAGGGATTATTCATCTTCTGTCATCTTACTAACAGGTCACGAATCAATTGAGAAAAAAAAGTCATCTATAAAATGGGATTCAATAGCAAAAGCAGCTGATACCATAGTGATTTTCATGGGTCTGGAGCAACTAAATCATATTACCAGAAAGATGATTAGAGCGGGAGTGACCAAAGAGTCCGACATTGCAGTTATTGAGAATGCCACCTCAAATAAACAAAGAGTGATAATTGGTAATTTGGGCAATATTGAAAGAAAAGTTAAGCAGAAAAAAATACAATCTCCTGCCATAATCATTATCGGAAAAGTTGTTGGAATTCAAAACAAAATAGAATGGTTCCTTCCAAATAACTAGAATTACGCAAAATAATAATATCCTAAGTTAGTAATCCTAATGCTTTTATGACAATTTATTTTTATTATCTTGTTGAGTAAAATTTTCCTCAATAAAACGATCGCAATAACACGCGGGGAAAAAAATAATACAGAGTTTACAAGAATTGTGAAGGAAGAGGGGGGTACGCCAATTACCTTGCCAACTATGAAGTTAATTCCTATTGACTCAAATCATTTTCATAAAAAATTCTCTGATATTTGCTCCAAAAAATATGACTATTATGTCTTCATGAGTCCTAGTTCTGTCGATCTCTTTTTTAAAATGGTGGGAGAAAGTAGTTTAACTCAACTGCTGGACGAACAATTAACGAATTGCGATGTTATCGCAATAGGTCCGTCAACAAGAAAAAAACTGGAGTCGAATAATATTTCCGTAAAGTGGCAACCAAGTGATTATTCGACCTTGGGTATTTTGAAATTATTAAGAAAATTGTCACTCAAGCCAGGTACTCGAATCATGATACCGAGGAGTGGCGCATCAAACTCTTTCTTAAAGGATAAATTAGATTCAATGGGAATAATTTTGGATGAATTTTACATATATTATCCCCAAGTAGAAACAATAAATCATACGTGGATCGATTTTTCTAATGAAATTAAGAATAATAAGGTACAAGTAATGATTTTTACCAGTCCATCGGCAGTTCGCTATTTCTTTTCTATAATGCAAAACATACTTCCGAATTTTAAGGGATACGTTGAAAACATCGACGCTTTGATAAGTATTGGTCCTAACACAACAAAAGAGCTTCATCTAAGAGATATATTTCCAATTGAATCTAAAGAACATACCATTAAAGGCACCCTGCAATTGGCAAAAAGAATTTTTTCCAAGTAACAATGCATGGTCATTTTTTGAATATACCCCCTAACAACAAGGTTTATTCAAATGAAGTTACTAGATACTACCTGATAAAGACAAATTGTCCGAAAACGGTAGCGAAGGCGTATTTGACATTGACACATTAAATGACATAGGTCCGGCAACTAAAACTTCTTTGAGAGAAGCTGGTTTTAGATCCATCAAGGATTTAGTTATTCGAGGTCCCATTGATATTGCTGAGGCTACCGGAATAGCAATAGAGAAATGTATACTACTTTGCAACAGGGCAAGAGAAATATTAGAAGACATTGGTGTTTTTGATAAGCCGTTTATTACTGCAACTCAAATTTATCAAAAGAGGAAATTAGACTATCGTATTGCCACGGGTTCAAAAAATCTAGATGAATTGTTGGGCGGTGGAATAGAAACAAGGGCAATTACTGAACTATATGGTGAATATGGTACAGGAAAGACTCAAATTTGTCATACCCTCTGCGTCACCGTTCAACAAAATGACGCTGAAGGTAATCTATCTAGAGCGCT
Organism: Nitrososphaeraceae archaeon; assembly: GCA_036280615.1. Lineage (GTDB taxonomy): Archaea > Thermoproteota > Nitrososphaeria > Nitrososphaerales > Nitrososphaeraceae > TA-21. Next base: position 5,161 of record DASUQJ010000006.1, on the reverse strand, counting down.
TTATGTTGACACAGAAAATACATTTAGACCGGAAAGAATTGCTGCTATTGCGTCTGCAAGGAAATTTGATCCCAATAAAACTCTTGAAAATGTTATAGTTGCAAAAGCATACAATAGCTCTCACCAAGAAGTAATTATTCAGGAATCTCCGAATGTCATCAATTTACACAATATTAGAATCATGATTGTTGATTCCATAGTATCGCACTATAGGGCAGAGTTTCTTGGCAGATCCTTCTTGTCAGAAAGACAGCAAAGAATTAACAGATTGTTACACATCCTCTTGAGAATTGCCGAAACCTGCAAAATAGCTGTGGTAATAACGAATCAGATACAGTCTTCACCAGATGCGATATTTGGTGATCCTAACAAAGCCACGGGTGGCAACGTAATGGCCCATACTAGTACATATCGACTCTACTTAAAGAAAGCTGGTAAAAATAGAATCGCCAGAATGGTCGATAGTCCGTATCATTCAGAAAGAGAGATACTATTTGCACTAAATGACCAAGGTATTGGAGATCCGCAAAAATAGTTGTTCATAAGAATCATGAACATTGAGGGGTTTCCTTCAAAACACAATATCAAACAAGATTACCAGTTAATATTAAATTATGGGGCAATATGATAATCCAGCATGCCAAAATCTCACGGTATTAGAAGGAAATCTAGACATATTATGACTAAGGGGAATATGTCAAAAGGGCTTTCACATTTACTAATTAATTATTCAGTCGGTGACAAAGTTGTGGTGATAATAGACCCTCGCGAGCATAAAACAACCCCACATCGAAGATTTCAAGGAAGGGTTGGGTATATCAAGGAAGTTGGGAAAAGAACTGCAAAGGTTGGGATACTTGTCGGCGATAAACAAAAATTCTTGCAAACAAAGTTTAATCACATTCGTCCAATAAAATAGAAGGTATTATCGGTTGACAAAAATAACAAAAAAAGAGATGATAGCTCTTCCTGATGTAAAGGAAATATTGGAGGCCAAGAAAGTAGACGAAATGGATCAAATTCAGAGATGGACCTATGATTATGTAAATAAGTTTTCAAAAATAACCAGAAAACAGGCGCAAAAACTCGTAAGTGAATTAGTAACTCAATGTGGTCTTACTGAAGAAGAGGCAGTAGAAGTGGTGAATATATTACCCTCTTCTCTGGAGGAAATAAGGGCTTTCACATTTGGTTGGAAGAAATTAATACTGACATCAACTTCAGAAAGCATATTACAAAAAATAACGGCGGTACATGAAACTTAAAAAGTCCGCAGTATATAATTGCAGGTAATTGGATTCTAGTAGTCATAATAACCTTCATAGTAGACATACCGGTCATGATTATAGTCTTCATAGTCATAAGTTTGAAGAATATGCGTATGTTCTAGATTTCTCTCTTAGAGGTAAATCCCTAACAATAAGGGGGAGAGAAGGAATAATTATTCAGGCGATAGGCGAAAATCGTTTGACATTATTAGAATTGCTTGGAATTCAAAATGGTAATTTTGACATCGGTGAAAGAGTGTATATTGGAAAAGAAGGAAGAAACAAGATAATTAGTGTTCTTGGAAAGTTGCAATATGATTCAATATCGCAATCTGCAAAGAATGAACTACCTTCTATTGTGGAAAAGATAGTGCTGGCAAACGAGGAACGATTTGTGTCATATATTAATACAGCCCAGCCAATAACTCCAAGAATTCATTCATTAGAATTGATACCAGGAATAGGAAAAACTTACATGATGAGCATAATCAATGATAGAGAAAATAAAAAATTTACTTCTTTTTCAGACATCCAATCAAGAATCGGACTAAAAGATATCTATAAACTTGTAGCAAAAAGGATAGTTGAGGAGATAACTAAAGAGACTAGGATGACATTGTTCGTTGGAAGATGATAAGAGGACCTATCTTGGTCAGCATTTTCTTATTGATTTTAATACCATTACAAAAATAATAGAGTCGTGCAATGTTGGAAAGAAAGATGTAGTATTGGAATTTGGTACTGGATATGGTTATCTAACTAAGGAGATCGCAGAGCTTGCTGGAATGGTATACACTTATGAGATAGACAAGGAATTGTATTGTAAAGCAAAGAGTTATCTAATAAACAATAGGAATGTTATGATTTTCAATCAGGATTTCTTTGAACTGGATCAGTTCGAATTCGGTTATTTCTTATCAAACATTCCGTACGCTAGATCCAAAGAGATAATGAAATGGCTATCATTACATGAATTTGGTGAGGCAGTGATAATGGTACAAAAAGAGTTTTTTGATAAACTCACTGCGTCTCCAGGTAACGCAGAGTATTCTGTTGTATCAGTTTTTTCTCAATATTGTTTTGATATTGATCCTCTATTTGATGTAGACAAAAACTCCTTCTTGCCACCCCCAAAGATAGAATCTAAGGTCATAAGGTTAAAGACAAGGAGAAACAAAATGAATAAAGAAATTATTGCAGGGCTAGAATTTCTTTTTAGTAACAGAAACAAGAACGCAGCGTCACTGTTAAACACTAAGCTCTATCAAAATAAAAAAATCGATCAATTAAATGTTGAAACCCTGGTAAAAATTTGCAATGAATTAATTGAAAGTAAACAACTTAGAAAATAACTAATTTGAAAAGTTGTACAATTATAAATTCACGGATGTATTTCATCTCTATTGTATTTACCATCAGACGACAGCTTTTTCCTGTCAAATATAGTTAACTACTATCATGGTCAGTTTGCATTGGAAATAGGGACCAGCAGTGGAACGATTTTTAGAGAATTGTCAAAGAATTTTAGCATTGTAATAGGAACTGATATTGATTTCAATTCTTTAAAACAATCATTAACGATGTCGAAAAACGATAGATTGATTTGCAGTGATGCTGCCACGGCATTACATAACATAAAATTTGATTTGATTGTATCAAATCCACCTTATCTTCCAAATGCGATGAATCATACCGATAAAACTGTTGATGGTGGACCTGAAGGTATCGAAGTTTCAATTCATTTTCTAACTAGCGCGATTGATAAATTGAATAACAATGGTAAAATCCTCATACTGGTATCAAGTCTATCAGATAAGGGAAAATTAGAGCAATTTATATCCAAAAATAATCTGACAAAGAAGCAAATCGCCCAAAAAGATCTTTTTTACGAAACGTTACAAATTATTGAATTAAGTAAATGAATAAATGAATGAATTAATACTTAACCAGTTACTGTGTTACATTAAATGTGTCTTTGATCTTTTTGCAATTTCATTGGCCATCTTGCTTAATGATGCTGAACCACCCAGGTCATATGTAAGACAATTTCCTTCGTTTATTGTTTCTTCAGTTGCTGCAAAAATTGCATTACAAATCTCATTTTCTCCGAGATATTTAGCCATCAAAGCACCCGATAAGATAGTCGCTACTGGATTAACTTTATCAGAACCTGCATATTTTGGTGCGCTTCCATGTGCTGGCTCAAACATTGCATAGTTATCACCATAGTTTCCAGAATAGATATTTCCAATAGATCCTACATGCCCTGATGCGCATTCAGAGACGATGTCCATGAACAAGTTTGTACTTAACAAAATACTCTTGTTGAACCGTTCTGGATTTTTTACCAATTGTTGTGTCATGTTATCAATATAATATTCCTCTACAGAAATTTCATTGAATTCCGATTGAATGTTTTGAACAGCTGTCCAAAATATTCCGTCAGTTTCTTTCAAGATGTTCCTCTTTGTAATAACATAAATTTTCTTAAATTTCATTTCAGTTGCTACCTTAAATCCATGCCTTACTACTTTTTCACAACTTTTCCTAGTTATCTTTCTTACAGCTATTGCAGCATCATCACCAATCTTGAATTCTAATCCCGAATAGAGTCCTTCAGTTGCTTCCCTGATACAAATGAAATCCAGTTGATTTGAAGAATTTTTGTATGTCTTAATCGGACGAACATTAGCGTAGAGATTGAACCTTTGCCTAATGCTTACTGCCACACTTCTAGGAGCATTAGGAGTTGGAATAGTTGTTGTGGGGCCCTTGAAACAGGCGTCAGAATCTTCCAAAAGATTCCATACTTCGTCAGAAATATAGGAATTGCCACCGCTTTTTGTCCACCACTCCGATCCTGCTTCACAAGGAATTAAATTAATTTTTGAATTACATTCCTGTAGAACATGAATCATTGCATTAACAAGTTCGGGTCCTGTTCCATCACCCTTTATTATAACAGCCGATTTACTCAATCCTTATCGAAAATGATACTGTCTATTTATATCTATTTGGCGACCAATGAAATCTTTGCCAAGTATGTATCACTCAAGGGTGGAGAACTTGTCAGATTACTAATTTTCACAAAACGATCTTCGGAAAAATATGAATAATCCACATTGTAATCAGCCAAAGTAATATTCTGGTATACATTACTCCCAGTTGAGTTATCTACTACCTGAATTGTACTATTGTCTACAGAATAGATTTTCATGAAATCATCCAACGTCAATCTCACAGGTCGTACAAATTGCACATGAACTTGGTCACCAATATTGTCTGTATGTATTACCCTAAGACACTCTCGCCCATCTTTACTTTTACCAACGTTATCTGGCAATAGTTTCTTTTGGCCGTCAATTTCCAAGACTATTTTTGAGTGAACATTAAATGTGTCATTATGTGACCTGAGACAAACTTGTACCGGAGATGGAGCGGGAAAGAAGTGCATTATCACAAATCCGGAAAGAGTTGCAATTCCGACAATAATTGGTGGTATCAATATTTGTTTTTTCCCCATTTTTTTCCTCGGTTTCTCTTCCTTTATTTTTCTTTTAGGCACCCATTCTCACCTATATAGAATCTTAAAATTGCACTTTAATATCTACATTACATAACTAAAGATGTTAAAAGCAAGAAATTAGAATTCCTAATTCCAAGTTGAGAGTATAGGTAACTGGACTAGTGCGAGTTCAATAATGAGTGAGAAATATATTGGATTCACTTGTGTCTCTTGAATCAACTTTGCCTTACCCTATGGATACAGCAGATCAATTGCATTACGCGGTTACGAGAATTATAACCCACTACTATAGTGACGATGGAACGGTAAATCCTCACGAGGAACTGGTTTTTTTTATTCAAATCTGACAAGCCAATCTCGCTTCTTG
>DASUQJ010000005.1:0-8946 GCA_036280615.1 Nitrososphaeraceae archaeon | reverse complement strand
CAAAAAATTGCAAAACTTCTTGACATAGATAATCTGCTTGAAAGGAAGCCAAAGGAAATTAGCGGCGGTCAAATGCAGAGGGTGGCTCTGGGTCGGGCCCTGGTTAGAGAACCAAAAATCTTCTTGATGGATGAACCACTTAGTAATCTTGATGCCAAATTGCGCACTGAAATGAGGGTGGAGATAAAGAAATTACAAGAAAGAGTAGGAATAACTACACTTTACATTACACATGATCAGGCTGAGGCAATGAGCATGGCTGACAATGTTGGTATAATGGATTCGGGAAGATTACTTCAACTAGATTCGCCACAGAAAGTATACACTGAGCCTGCTAATCGATTTGTCGCTGGTTTCATCGGCGTCCCCCCCATGAATTTTCTAAAATTCAAGATAATCAGAGAAAGTTCATTGTTCCTCAAATTTGACGATAATAATTCTTATCAACAAGATAACAAATCTATAATCAAAATCCCTGATACACTCGCAGGTAATCTTAACAATATTCTTGAGGAAACAATAATGCTAGGGATAAGACCAAAGGACATCATTCTGTTAGGGGATGGAGAGGATTTTGATGGTTTAATACTAAAAGGAGAAACTGCATACGTTGAGTCGCTTGGGGACGACTCAATTGCGGAAGTTAAACTTGGACAAAGCTTGCTCAAAATATCTAACGTAACTTCCAGAAATGAGACTCCTATTGTAGGAAAGGAAGCGAAGATTGGTATAAAGTATGACAAAATAAAGTTATTTACAAATTCAGGTGAAAGGATTCATATTAAGTTAATATGATTAACATCAGATAACTTTCGTCCCATTGTTTATATTCTGTTTTGTTACCATTATAAGAAGTACTTAATAATGATAGATTGATCGTTACATTGAGCTACTGACTATGTCGATGGTGTCTAGAATTTCTGCAGTAACGTTATTAATTAAGGACATGGAGAGATCGTGTAGTTTTTATTCCAAAATACCGGGTTTCAAACTGACCTTTGGTGGACATCACCACGATTTTTTCACTACGTATGAAATCGGTCAAAATACTTCTGTCTATCTAAATCTTGAATTATTCAAGCTAAATGACCATAGCAAATATGATCACTCAAAAAATCTCGTAAAAATTATCCTACATGTGAATCATGTGGATAAATTATATCATTATTTCAAGAATGATCAAATGATTTCTAACTTGATATCATTTGAAAATGAACCAACTGATGCGTCTTGGGGAGAGAGATACTTCCACATACGGGATCCAGACGGTTATCTTCTTTCATTTGCTCAATCGATAAAGGTGAAGGATGACTGATATAATCAATTATTTGTTTGCCCTATTTCATCTTGCAACTTTTCGAAATCTTGATATTTTCATAATAAAACAATCTCGGAGTAATGTTCGATCAAACCGGATATATCTTATAATTGACACAACCGAGATGAGCTTAATTTACATGACTTTTTCTATATGGTCCACGGGTTCTCTTTCGTGCCTTCTCTGCTTCTAATTTTCTTTTCACTAGTTCAGTTTCCTCATCCAGCGAGATTTTGCTTGATGTCCCGTCGTTATTTTTCCCCTCATTGTGTTCATCGTCTTTGTTATAAATTCTTTTCAGCTTACCCTGACTAATCACATTAATGTAACAGTAAAATACATTAATAATGTTTCTAAAAAAGCGTGGCAAAACATAGGATTCTTTTATATGAATACAAATTTAGTAACAAAGACCTGTATCTCCTGAAAACGAAAATAGAGAAATTTACAATAGTGCTAATGAATAAAACAAAGTAATTGCTAATGCATTACCACCTGCTAGTGAGGCATACTTTAGTTTTTGCGAATCTTTCAAAAAATTTACTCTAGTTTTTTTGAACTTTACTCTCATAATGGTGCTTCAGAAAATACATTAAAAAAGATTTTTCCAAATTCAATTCAAATTCACAAAATAATTAAAGATATCACAAAAAACAATCACTTTCTGTATTTCTTAAAATCTGGATGAAAGTGACGTATTGAAGTAACTTAAAAAAGTTTCAAATAATAATTTCGATAAGATATTGCTTTGTTTCGGAGATCTTTTTAGTAAACAAAAGATTGAGTTTTATCACACTGCTTACATGAGGATTGCCGCTCTTGAAACCACTTCGGAAAGTGCAGGATGAACATGGACCGTCTTTGAGATGTTGTCAATAGTCCCATCACCACTTTTGATTGCTACTAGAACTTCATGAATGAGTATTGAAGCTTGACTTCCGATTATATGACATCCAAGAATTTTTCTGTTTTCTTTGTTGACCAAAAATTTTACAAATCCCTCTCTATCCTCTAATGCTCTCCCCATTGCAGTATCGATATATCGATAAATTGATTTTTCGTAATTCATGTTTCCTTTTCCTCTCAATTCCTGCTCCTTATATCCAACTGCTGCCACTTGAGGAGAACTAAAAATTGCATGGGGCATTGCATTGTAATCGACCTGAATTTTTTTCTTGCGATTAAATAGATTATAAAAAGCATACTGGGCCTCCAAATTTGCACTATGCCTAAACTGATGGCGACCAATGATATCGCCTAATGCAAAGATCCCCTCTATATTGGTTGAAAGACTTCCATCTACCTGGATGTATCCGTCATCATTTAGTTCAATCCCTGTCTTTGGTAAGTTAAGGATATCAGAATTTGGAACACGTCCTGTAGCTATCAAGAGTTGATCAGATTCAATTTCCAAATACTTGCTTGAACCAGATCTTTTGAAAGAAATCACGAACTTACCATTCTTTTTAGATACTAAGTCTGGAGTACAATCCAAATATATGTTGTATTTTTTAGAGAAAATTTCTGTGAATTTTTTTGAAATTTCTTCATCTTCATTTGGTAGTAAATATTTACTATGATGAATGATGTTAATCTGTGTTCCAAGGGAACCGAAGAAATGACCGAGTTCAGCAGCTATAAATCCTCCACCAACAATTGTGAGGATTTGTGGTTGTTTACCAAGTCGAAGAGCTTCATCACTAGTAACATAATTCGTTGTATCCAAACCCTTAATGTTGGGAATTCTAGGTCTAGTACCTGCAGCAATTAGTATAGTATTGGAAGTTATTTTCTCCTTGCCAACCAGGAGGATTTTATCACCAACAAACTTGCACTCTGACGGGAACAGTTTGGGATTTTCTGTACCGTCAAGAGATTTTCTAATATCACTTGAATCTGAATCGACTATACCCACTACTCTCTCAACTATTTTTTGAAAATCAATAGAAAACTTGTCAACACGTATGCCGAAAAGATGGGCGTTCTTTATTATCTCAGCCACATCTGCACTGTGAAGTAAGAGTTTAGAAGGTATGCAACCCCTATTAAGGCAGGTTCCTCCCATGTTACTCTTTTCTACAATTGCAACTTTCATTCCACTCTGGGCCGCTGCAGTGGCAACTTCAAGACCGGCACCACTACCTATAACTATGACATCGAATTTTTTGATTTTACTTGATTCTACTAGATTAGTCTTAGATTTCAATACAATTATTGCGATAGATTTGTATATATGATTTGAAATCTGGTTTTACCAAATCTTTCGCATTCGGTACTCAGAAAAAGCAATTAGTGAACAGTGATGCCCATTGTTGGTATGATAATTTCAAATGCTCTTAGAACAATTTAGTTAAGTGCAAATGACACAACTTTACCTTTGATCGGTTTCCCGGATGGAACTGATCTGAGAAATTGGAATTATTTGAACAGCTAATCAACCTAGTTTCATTTACAGATTGATTTTCATTCATCTTTTCAAGTTATCATTTTACCCTATTATTCAAGATAAAATATGAAGTATCAGAAAAGATCAAAACAATGTTTATAATTTTATTTATTTATTTTGAGGGGAAAGATTTCATTTATCTTGCAAATTACATTTTCCTTATGGTATAGCGAGTAATTTTTGAAAATATGGAGTCCTTCCACGTACCCTATTTCTGTTATTTTCTTAAATATCTCCAGTCTATGGTAAAGTAGTATTTTTCCAATGCCTCTTTTACAATCTCGAATTTCAGATAATACGTCAAGTGGTATTTTTCTACAATAGATTTTCGAATTCGTGAAAGCCAAAATATTATTTGTAGAAGAAATTATACATGACTTTCTACTAATAATATTTTTTTCTTCAGTTTGCTCCATTACTCTTATTGCTGTTTTCGTGTTATTTATTACCTCCAAAAGTTGTTGGGTATTTCCCAAATCAATTAACAGTATTCTCTGTACAAGATCAAATTTTTTGTGTGAGATTATTTCAAGCCTGATAATATCATTATTAGTTAGAAAATGATGATTTTTGACCTGATATATTCCATCCATCATATTGATAATGTAATTGAAAATTAAAAAGTGATCTGGAGCGCCCTGAAAATCAAGAACACGACAGAAAATAATATGGTGCTGATGCTAATAATTTTTAATTTGGATTCTAATTTTTTAGATCTTACCACGTCTTGATTTTGCCTAAATTCCTTATATCTTCGTGAAAGTTTTATCTCAATATATGAGATTAGAAAAGCTGCCGTAGATATCAATAGTGGAACGTATGATATCGAATTCGTTTGCATGACGTATCCTGCTAATAATGGCAGGCTGCCCCATGATATTGCAAACCAGATATTATTATGAAAGAAACCGTTCCAAATTTCATAGTTGTACGCAAACAAGAAGAAACCTTCCAGGATTGCAATTGGAAGTAATAAAGGAACATAAAATATGATGTAATATGCTCCAATGGCATAAGCTACAACTAATCCACATACGAGCATTATTAGTAATTCTAGATTTGAAAAAAGATCTCCCCATGGCTTTTTTTTTGATCCCATGTTATCTGCAGCATGTGCAGAAATACCTAGAGCTGCAAAGTAAATTATGACAATTGCAACTATCCTATCCCACATTATTGTCGTTGGAGAGAGAAGTGATCCTACGATTGAAAAAGAAATACACATTCCGGTATAAGGAAGAAACAACATCCCAACAAAAATTCTGAATTTTATTGGACCGAACTGTGGAACAAACCATTCATTTAGGCGGGCTATTTGATCTTTCATTTATTTTTTCGCACAGACTATAGCAGAGGTACCGTAAGTGTAATATTTCTTAGAGATGGATGTAAATCCCGTCAGATCAAGCTCTCTGACAAGATCATTTACCCAAGGATTTAGTTGTATTAATTTATCAAGACTAGAAAACACATCTCTCCAAGAAGTGATTACTTTGCCTAATTCATTCAGGATTTGAAAATAAGAATGCCATAAGATCCTCATCATTCTTGTATTAGGATATGTAAAGTCATGAATAATTACAATTCCACCTTTTCTCAAAACTCGCCAATGTTCCCTTACCATGGCCGATAACTCTGTATATTTAGCAAGATATGAAGAAATTATGACATCAAAACTATCGTCTTTGTATGGAAGAAATTCCGCCAAGGAATTGGTCAAGAGCATATAACTTTGTCGGTCTTTCGCCCGTCTTAGATATTCAAAGGTTAGATCAGTCCCGATAATCCTAGAATTGGTCGATTCATAATTAATGAATGAAGAAAGGATGCCCGTACCACATGCTAAATCAAGAATCAAATTATTTTTTCCATCTATAAATCGCATCATCTCCTTCTTCCATGATGAATCTTTACAAAATGTTGTTAATTTAACAATCCTGTCATAGCTTGATGCATTCTTGGAAGAAAAAAATCTTGTTGCAATCAAGTGTCCTTCTATACTCAATATTTCAAATTATCTGCAATCCGATGAATATTAAAGTATGTATAGCCAATAAAGCAATAAAAAAAATCTTAAAACGAATCTAAATGAGGACCTCTAAATTATTCTTCAACTAGCTGGAGATGCTCTTAATAAACATCTCATTGACGATGACGACCTACCTGGTTTTCCTGAAAAATACTAACTACTCACTACACTTACGTTGACAATACGCGCAATTTCAAATGCATAGAGTAATTTATCATTGGAACTTTTGAAATGATTTTGGTTAGGTTTTTCAATACGTCAACGTATCACGAAGACAGAGCAGATCTACTGTTTGTGACTTTATTACCAACGACACTACCTCATGATTAAAAGTAGTGATATCTCCATTAGTAAAATGGTTCTAGCTCGATTCTAGCACATCTAGGTTTATAATACTCCTACTGTCTAGTAGTTGTTCATGTAATAACGAGAATATTAACCCATAATGATGCTTTTTATTGGATTGCGTAATAAAATAATAATATATTATATAACCCTTAATACAAATATTATTGATTCTTTTGACTCGAAATGATTTTCCCATGAAGGATTGGCATATTAAACATATGGAAAACACAGTCATTAAACATGTTAAGGGTTTATCTCCTGACGCGACAAGATATCAAAAAAAGATGCATTATAAATATGGAGGAATAGTAAAGATATTACGATACATTGAATACGATAAAAAACATGGAGTAACAAACGATGATATTGTTGCAATCATAGAAAAACTTCGTTCAGACTCGTCTTATGAAGAGATTCGTGGTAATGAGGGGTTCCTTGATAGATTAAAGGAGATTGAATCATCAATCGCGAATACTCCTGCAACGAAAATTCTGACTAAATAGTCAACCTAATCACAATACACTAGTATGAATGATTCTCGACTTTATGCTCATGTAAAGCTTTCCAAGTTGTAAATGATGTGTTGCATTTTTCGCAACTGTATTTAATTTTTCTACCATATACAAACTTGTTTATGTCAATTGATTCATGATCATCTTTATAGTCATGTGACAAATTAAAGCGGAGAATTCTTCTGGATACTCTAACCAATGGTGACCGTTAATTGTTCATAAAACCAAACTAATTTAAACTAATAACACAAGAGAATCATCTAATTTTTGATAAAAACTTTACGTCTGTTTGAATAACATATTACATGACGACAACATATTAGTACGGATAAGGTGAGATGATTAAAATCCCTTGATGCCTTGTGCTACAAGCACAGAGTAACACCCAAGTCCACATTGTTCACAGATCGGTTTCAGTCCTTTTGAATCAGAACTTCCTATACAACATGGTTGTTTGGCCCTGCCCTTGTGGTCCAAAGAAAGTATTGCCCATGAAGGACACTGAATTGGGATTGTTCCACTACCACCCCAGTTTCCCTTCATTAGAGAAATTTGTTTCTCAGTGTTTACTACATACTTAGGATATTTTTTCCTGATTGAAATAATTTTATCAACAACTTCATTTCTTGTTTCTCCAAAAGGTAACCATAATGGGTCATCTTTCATAAAAGGAGTGTGAAATTGAAATCCAATCTTATTGATTTTATTCCTCCATTCTTCAACGAGATCTGTGACTGTATGATAATTCAATGAATTAATGGTCATTGATATCCATATGTCTTTCCAAGCCGGTTTGCCTTTTCTTGGGGGTCCAGATATGTACTCTAGAATGGTATTGCGCGTCTTGGCATAGGAACCTTGACCTCTTATGCTGTCATGCACCTTTTCTGTACCGTCAAGTGATACCCAGTAAAAATATAGATCATCAAACCTCTTTAGGGGAAACGTTCCGTTTGTTACCACAGAAACCCTACCAGGCATTTCTTGGCAGAATACATCAATTACTTCGGGACGCATGGTTGGCTCACCGCCCACCAGTGTGACTCCAATAAGACGTTGCTTCTTGAAAGTGTTCCTTATTATCGATCTCCAATCGTCTACGCTCAGTTCATTGTTTTCATCTTCCCGATTGAGCCACCAATAGCAGTGTGAACAGTGAAGGTTGCATACGTTAATTATGTCAGCAGAACCGTACAAAGTCCTTTTCTTATGAAATAACCTTATATCAATAATATTTCGAAAAAATGTCAGATAAAAAGGAAATTCACGTACTAAATCGGTTATACCGCGTCCATAAATGAGATCTACCATGCTTTTCACATGTTAAATATAATTATTAAATATTGTGTGCATGATATCGTATAGAAAAGACAATCTTGAAGGGATTCACCTTCGGGTAACGGCTCAATATCCTATTTTGGAGGTAATTGGTCTATTACAGTAGTCTCAACGATAATTGGAAATGCCGGAAAATCAAGAATTATATTATGATAATCTATAATGAAGCAAGATTTGTTGAATGTTGCTGTCATTATTAAACTAGAACCTGATTTTTCCGAAGGCAATGTCAGCTATAATTCTGATGGTACGCTAAATAGGGCCGAGACGAAAAATATTTTAGGTCCGCATAGCGCTATTGCATGCAATGCTGCTTTTTACTGCAAGGTAAAATACGGTGCGCATGTTTCTATTGGCACAATGGGCCCACCCGTAGCAGAATCCGCCCTAAAGCAAGCCCAAATGCTGAGTGATGCTGAAGAACTTAATCTGTATAGTGATAGATTGTTTGCAGGTGCAGATACCCTTGCTACAGCTGAAGTACTTAAGAATGGAATTGAAAAAATGTTTGGAGGAAAAAAAATAGATATTGTATTTTCTGGACATAGGGCTTCGGATGGTGAAACAGGACAGACAGGTCCACAGACCGCATGGAAGTTGGGATATACTTTTCTGGGGAATGTCATAGATTTTGATATTGATTTAGATAGAAGAGTGGTATTTGCAAAAAGACTGATTTCTCTTCAAGGGATGGATACTATCATTGAAGAAATTGAGTCGCCATTACCTGTCTTTATAACTATTGATCCTTCATATAGGTCAAATTTCAATTCCATTTCACAAAGATTATCGGCCAATACTTTCGGCAAGGAAGCTAACAAACATTCAGAAGATTACAGAAAATATTTAAAAATATTTGATAGCAAAAATTTAGAACTAGATCCAAAACTTGTAGGCCTGCCAGGTTCTCCGACTATAGTATATAAAGTAGAAAAAATACCCCGGGCAAAGACGA
>DASUQJ010000004.1:0-4415 GCA_036280615.1 Nitrososphaeraceae archaeon | reverse complement strand
TGGTTCTATATCATCGCTTTTAGCAATCTCTGATGTCTTACCATCCTCTTTAGAATCAATTATTAATTCATGTTCCTCATCTGTAGGATTAGATATTTTAACCGTATATTCATTATTTGCAACAAGATTTAATGAAGGATTGTCGGCTCCAGAACTATCAGTCCATCTATACTGCTCCTCTCCCACTTCCGTGGCGTTTAGAGTTATTGTGTTATTTTCTGAAACTGCGCTAGTACCGGACATATTACTACTGCCGGCTGCTGAAGTTTCGTCTGTTGCGTTCTCTTCGCCTTCTGTCTGACCAACGCTTACCTGAAGAGGTAGGATCGATGTCATTCCACTAACAACTAGCAGAGCGATAAATACCATTAATTTACTTAGCATAGCCTAGAATGTGAATAAGAGTACATAAGTATATCTAATTCTTCATGATTCTGGTTGTATCCATTTCATACGTCCCTATCAGACTTTGATCAGTTATAACTTAATTAATTATATCTGATGTTGTGCAAATGTAAATACTACTTTTTCCGATGGCGGGACAGTATTCATTAATTGGGCTCTCTCAATTAGTTCCACCATTATTAAATTATTTTATAATTTAATGTACATTGATATATGACGTATTGTAGCAAACCATATGCTGGTGAGAAACTAATTTTTGTCAGATTATACCGATTCTCCGACCGGCTTTAACTTATTTATAATTTATTGACAAAAGTAATGTACTGTAGAAATGACGAAACGAATATCATGCTGATGGGCCCTTATCTTCAGTCATAGGCCCATCAGTGTTTTACTTTTCGCTATCGTATAAAAATTATTCATGCCCCTCCCAATGTTTCCAATATAGGAAATTACAGTTCCAGTTACTGAGAAGTGGAATGATATCTAAGAAATAATTTCATGTCCTCGAACTTATTCGGTATTATGAAATAGTTTGAAGTGTTAAATAACTTATTGTAGTGTAATTATCATGACTGAAGAAGATTCGTTTGAAAAAATAAAGAAGGGTGCCAAAGAAACCGGACAAGGTGTTGAAGACACTTCAGAGGCTGTTCTAGATACTGCCGAAGGCGTTAAAGATGCTGCTGAAGGCGTTGTAGAGGGAGTCAAAGAAACTGCTGAAGGCGTTGTAGAGGGAGTTAAAGATACTGTACAAGGCGTCAAAGAGGGAGTTGAAGAAACTGCAGATGTTTTTGAAGAAAGTGCAGATAAAGTAACGGAATCTGATACCTATAAGCGTATATCTGAAGAGAGCAAAAAGGCAAAATATGACGAGAACAGAGACTATGATAAATCAGGAGGAAAGGAACCAATGAATCCCGAAGATATAGCCTCACACGAACCCACTGCTGTGAAGAGAGACAAAAAGCAGGGAACTTCAGGTGATCCAGTTTAGTTTTCCCTTTTTTGAAAAATCTAATAATAATTATTCATACATACCTGACGTATAAATTAATTTTAAAGAAAAATCTGTAATAAGACAATATTCATCGCCCGGCGTAATATTTTGTCCATGATATTTAGTAGTTATCATATTCGATTGTTTAAGGATTATAAGGAAAAGTAAATTTTTATATCGGCTGTGCGATATAAACAATCAAATTATAAAAATGAATTTGGTAGATAAATTTTCAACATGCAGTATTTGCGGAAAGCGGAAAATTATCGCTCGCCATCGAGACAAGGTATTAGATAAGCAGAATATAGTAGATGTTTATTTAGAATGTAAAGATTGTGCTGCCGTTCCACTTTGGGATAAAAAAATAGAAGATAAAAAACAAGGGATTTTTGATCATTATCAATAGAATGAACGGTTTTATCTTGTTCTTATTATCCATTTCTCTTCAGTCTGTTTATTCCTATCTTTCAACTCTAATGAAACTTACTTGACCATTCATCTCAAGATACGATTCCTTAACCTCATCGAGTTTCTTTATTCCATTTAGTCTCATAAGTGACTTGAATTCATCATCGCTGATCCTTGCTTTCTTTAGGCCACTCACTACATATTTTCCGTCTTTAACAAGTTGGACGGGTTGAGCAACTAATATGCGAGTGAATCTCTTGCTTCTGGAAGTAACGTAATCAATTCCTTTAAAAATAACGACAATTATGACAACAGCACTAATCGCTTGTGGGATTGATATCTCCTCGGTATAGACCATGGGGTCACCAATTATTGAACCAATACCGATAATAATCAGTAACTCAAATGAATTGAGCTGGCCTATGCCTTTGTTTCCCAACCACCTTATAATAGTTAAAATTAAAAGGGTAACTATCAATGTTCTGAGAATTACTGAAAATATTATTTCCGGACTGGATAATATTGCCTCGTTTAGGAACTGTTCCAGAAACGTAATCATTTGGGATCATAAATTAAATCCAAAGGAATAACATAAATGTAAAAAGTAGTTAAGGTGCTCGTCAAAAAATGTTACAAATAGTAACAGTCAAAATTGTGCTTTAATACGTTGTCTCATAAATTAGTTCAATAAATAATCACTCCCTCTCATTAAGGCACTTGGTACATTAAATCCCCGTATTGCCAATTCAATGTATGACGATAGAACGGACACTACTACATGATATTGAAGAATCCCAAAGAGCCTTGAATGGACCGAATGACGACACAATCTATGGGCGAGATTTTACTGAATGTCCAATTATGATCTTTAATTGCAATTGCTGAAAAACGATTGCATCTATTTTCTATTCGTGAGTTAGGAAGTAACTCTATGAAATCGAAGAAAGTTCTCAGTCTTCTAAGATAGTAATCTCGTGTTATTTGAGTTCTAATCGCATACACAAATAACGAATAGGCATCAGTGATTCCAGTTTCCTTTTGATTTTCCATTACATTCACTTTTTATTTCAAGTGAATCCAATTAGAGAACTACTAGGGTATGGGGCCGGTCGTTTGTGAATCAAATTTGACATAATTTGTAGCCCCCATTCTAAAGTGAATAGGCATTTGTAATTCCAGCTCGATGGAACTGCGGCGCAAGTATTACAATTTAATGAATCCAACCCGCTCGATAAATTTAAGTGCTGATTATCTAACAAATGGTTAATTTTGTTTTCTTTTAGAACTACCATATACATATGTTCTTAAAACGAGGGATTGATTTCATCTGATTACTCCGAAGAAGGTTCTTGTAAACCTTTTTTTGGCTAATTCAAGTGCCTTTTCACCTCTTGGTGTAAGCCTGTAGATGATGGTTTTACCCTCCTTCACTTCACTGAGAAATCCAGCATCCTTAAGACTCTTTAGAGCTGGATAAATTGTTCCAGGGCTCGGTTTCTCACCCCTTCTTTTTGCAAGTTCACTCGCAATTTCTTGACCATGCATTGGCTTTTTTGAAACTAGGAAGAGAACAAGAAATCCCAGTAATCCCCTCATATCGCAGCATTCTTCACCGAATCCACACATACATTGTATTGGGTGTCCGATATTTATAAATACATCCTCTTGCTATATATCGTATAACCGATAATGGAATTCAAGGAGGTGATAGAATGGGATACGGATGTTGTGGAGTAGGAACCGATAGTATGAGAAACTTCCTAACAAGAGATGAGAAAATCTCCTTGTTAAAGGAATACAAGGGAAACCTAGAGAAGGAAATTAAAGGGATTACGGAGAAGATTAAAGACCTAGAAGAGAAGAAGTAAATCTCTTCTCTTTTTTATATATGTTGAATGTTGAGCGAGATATGTCGGAAGTTAATAATTCAAATTCATTATCAATAGGTGACATTGTACGTGAATTAGATAGAGAAGAGACAGACATAGTTATCTCTAAGGAAATTAAAAAGTTTAACAAACCAACAACTGTGGTACGTGGTCTTGAAAAGAGAAACGATGTACAATTGATGGCTAGAGAATTAAAGATAAAGCTAGGAACAGGTGGGACGTATAAAGCTGGAAAAATTATACTGCAAGGTGATCATCGAGAATCAGTTAAGAATTTCCTTATAACAAAGGGGTTCAAAAGAGAATCTATAGAACTTATCTAACATACTACCTAACCAGAGGCACGAGGAGTGGGATTAGAAACCATTAGCTATACTTGGGGTTTTATGTTATAAAGTGCTTGTTGAATTTAATTAATGTCTATTTAAACAGTCAATAAATTTCTTAAATTTTGTTACGGTTGATCTAAGTAGGGCAAATTCTTATAAAATAAACACAAATTGCCGCTATTTACTCTTTAACTACTTTCCAGGCAGGATGTATTTCATGCCAACCCTTCGGTTTATCAGTAACCCATGCTCCCCACACATGCACTCTATCACCAGAATCTGGAAGCACTATTTCTTTTAAGTTCTGATCTGGAGGAACAATTTCTATTACTAAATATCCATCAGTTTTTTCATTATTTTTTTCGTTCAAAAGATAGTTGTATT
>DASUQJ010000003.1:0-7867 GCA_036280615.1 Nitrososphaeraceae archaeon | reverse complement strand
GATTAATTGATTGAAATGATGGTGTAGTGTTTCCTATTGCAGATGATAGTTGCCGTGGCAAAATTAACCTGAAATTTTCCGAATTATATTCTACGAATGCATATTAGAAGAATCTGGCTAGGAATTTGAATAGCGCCCTAATGATTTAGTTTCTGAATCGAGAAGGTCTATTTGAGAGCAACAAGAGTAATCAGACCAACATCCCACAGCAACTATTTCCAGAAGGAATGTCGTTTGACTCTAACCTTAGAAAATACGCGTATATTACGCTTCATCATCTAGTTAGAATTAGCCAAGTTGATAATTGATCATCTTGCGAGACTTGAGCTGATGATAGAGATTAAAATATATCGAAGCTAACTACAGAGAAAAATAACGGTGAATAAGGAAGGTGGTAATAGGAGGAAAAAAACTGTTTGAGGAGATTGACAAGCCAATTGGAAGGAAAATTCTTTCAGAAAGTCCAGAAGAAACTGAAATAGAGGCAAGCTGGACTGGAGAGCTTAAAGGTTTTAATGGTTTCCCTGATGGGAAGAAAGTAGGTTCCGGTAATTCTGTACAAGTGAAAAATGGTGTTACAATATCGCATTGGCAAGGTGTTTTTACTACAAGTGACGGACAGGAGTTATTGTTCGAAGGTCGCGACATGAGCAAAAATAACAAATTTGTTGTACTTCGAACTTATTTTACTAATTCAGATAAACTAACTTGGATGAATGGATTGATATGCGTATTGGAAGGGAAATTTAATCCAAATACCCGGGAATTTAAAAGTATTGGTTATGAATGGGTTTGAAAGTATAAATTCTCTATTTCATACTATCCTTGAATCAGATTCAATCTCTTTCGGAGCATCACTTTTACGGAATCCGATTAGTAATTTGTATCTAACAATGAGTAACCGTTATATAATTAGTGTTTTATAGTATATGTGATGAAAGAAGCAAAATTGTTAAAAATACTCGTGGAGGAAAAGTCTCTGGTGAGATTGTTGAAGACACTTGGTACTGGAAAGGGATATCCGACTAGAGAACTGCTGACCAAGTTGGGTGCATATGGATATGGACATAAGCAACTGCTTAAGGCGCAGAAACGTGGACTTGTAGCCCGAAAGAGTGTTAAAAACAAAGTATTCAATAACCTGACAGAAGACGGTAAAAAACTTGTGAAACTGGCAAGAGAGATAGGAGTGTAAACTCTTACTCCCCCAATTTATTTCTGCACCCCAAAATTTGTTTATGTATTGGTAACCTGATAAAGATCAATCCTTTCTATACATTTATCACAATATCTT
The DNA here is from genome assembly GCA_036280615.1 of Nitrososphaeraceae archaeon. Lineage (GTDB taxonomy): Archaea > Thermoproteota > Nitrososphaeria > Nitrososphaerales > Nitrososphaeraceae > TA-21. The sequence goes on along the minus strand of DASUQJ010000003.1, from coordinate 6,573 downwards.
TCAATTATCTTGGTGGGCGTTTCTTGACATATGGGACAAGTATCGCCCATTATTTCTCTAATAAAGTCTCTTTTAAGAACAGGATTATCTAATTTTTATTGAGGAATGGTAATTTGTCACTTGGAATAACAATTGGAGTCACAATTGGTTTGTTTTTTCCATAGGCATTATGTAATAGTATTAAGAAATAAGAGATAATTGACCGGAAACATTAACGCTCATCGTAAGGAATTGTTAAGCCTCTTTATCTTACACTCTTTGTTTGTATATTCTCTACATTTTTCACTGTGACGCCACTGCCCATTATTAAAATATTGCAAGTGTCTTGAATTATCTCTATCTGTAACGACTCGCTCCTGACCATTCTTTGCTGCAGTTGACCTTGCCATAACTTCGACACCTCTCCTCATAATAAACAATTAGTGGTAGAAGAACTTCACATAAAAACGTTGTACAAAAGCTGTCAGAGTCAATGTCTTATGTTAAGTTTTTAAGCTCTGACGGAAGACAAAAGATGGCGAGAAATAGTATATAAATTGATATTTAGAGAAGTGCTTCACTTTTTCATGAAATAGTATTAAATAAAGTATCGAATGCTTTTGTTAATTATATTAATTTGAACATAATATCAATGATCTCCATATTTTACAAGCACTTTTAGTTGATGGAAGGGTCATAATATTAAATTTGTCTGTCTCCAGCAGTTCTATAGAAGAATAACATGTGTGGTTTGTGTCAGTCACGCTCATTACGATGACAGGTTGTCCAGTTTTCCCTTCCGCTTGTCGGATTGACGACTTTATTATGTTTAATGTGCAATCTAAATCTGTAGAATCCAAATTCAGATTCCACACATATCTGAAGACATTTCAGATTGGTGTTGGATTGTTACTGTGGTCTCATCCCCTTTCATTTCGGCCTATCTTAATAATGTATCTGGGTTGTAGTAACTAGTTCTTAAATTGTGTAGTTTGTGCTTGCCCCGATTTTATTTTATTATACAGTCTAACTACATCTATTAACTGCCAAAGCCAGAAGCCGCCGCCGAATATTGGTCCTATTACCCAACCCATAGGAAATGGAATTAGCCAGATTATGCCAAGCCAAATGGCGATCCGAACTATTAAAATTATTACTCCTCTTTTCTTATATCCAAGGTAAATATGTCCCAACCCTGCAATTAGCACTGCTAGAATAATTGTTATTGCCAGACTTTTTGCCAATATTTTATTATTGCAGGTGTCTTAATAAAAGGACTTTGCTATTATAATTGCGTTTTTCTTAAATTTGGAACTTGCGATAATCTATTTGCTAGAGATGCCCGTTCGGAAGCAACTGAATACTGAGGTTGTGACCAACTGGGATTCAACTTCTGCCAAAAATGTTAAGGAACGAGGGTTTAGTAGAAAGAGTAAAATGAAAAACTGATGGGAGGAGTTGGGTTGATTGGATAACAAAAACAACCTTAGCCCACCAGCTTCTTTTGCTCTATAACTCATTGTGGAACAGACTATAAAACTCTTGGAACACCAATCTACGGGGGAGGGGCTACAGAGTAGACTAGTTTACTCAGACAGTAACAATCTATATAGAAGTCTTGGATTTTGTTGGGAAAACTGGATATATCATAGTAGAGTATGAGGTAAATATTAAAAATAATATTCCAACAGACAACGGCAATCTTATGATCCAATAAATTTTATTAGCACTACTAAATTGTTAAGTAAATGTGCTAGGGCAAATTTTCAATTCCTATCTAGGATTAACACACTTGGCGATTACAGAACGCAATTTAGGTCTGCGATGAAGCGTTGCCTAGACCCATCAGTATTTAGAATTTGTTTTGTCAACTATATTTTGATATGTCAAATGACGAGTTACCAACGATTTTAGTTAATCATCTCAAGTAAAATTATACTGATGTAAAGGATCTCATAAGGAAGAAACAAGGGGAGAAGAAAAATAATGAAGTAATGGATGATGTACAATGACGGGTTTGGTAATTGATACTAACTCATTAAAATATTTATGCAACACAAGGAAAATCATCTTTACTCTCACCTCAATTAACAAGTAACAATAGACAAAGGGAACGATGCTTATGGAAGAATCTTACTAATGATTGGAACCCCTCTATTTCCACTCTGGTAATGCAGATCATAGTATCCATTGAATAGGGTAATACCGTAATAGGTGCATACCAGTCATGAGGTACCACCAGTGACTTTTTTTGTACCAAGAGAAATAAATTTTGATATGCCTCAAATACATAGGAGAAATATGTAAATAATTTTCTCTCATGTTTACTATATCAAAAACTAACCTATTTCGAGTTAACTGGCCTTCATCCAGCGCGGATGTATCGTAACGTGATTTCAACTAGAATATGGAGCCCAAGATACAGTCTTCTCATGGCTTTCAAAGACAGGTTTTTAATTATGAGACACTTGGCCTGTTTGGTCATTGTGGATGAGGCAGGGAGCAAACCACTAGTAGAGTTTGGCTTAAATATCGTATTGTAGGAAGGTAGGTAATGAGTAGCATCTTATTACTAATTTCGATATTTGCACTCATCACAATAACCATTATCAATTTCAACATGGTGATAATACATGCAGAAGATGATTCATCGCTTGCGTTTTGCGCAACTGGGGAGGGCAAGGATGGTATCAGCATTAAGATTTGTAGTGTAGATAAGGAAAAATGCGATAAAAATGTAAAGGAAAACGAGATCTCTGCTTCTTGTAAGGAGAACCATTAGATCGGTAGAAAAATGTAATTGACTAAATAATTTTGTCTATTTTGTCAAATTTAATTTACTTTATCAGTCGAGTTATCATCTAGTAAATTTGGATCGCAATCTTCATTGATACATATCTTTGGGCCACGTTATTCTTCGTAATCTGAGACTATCTAGCATTTACCATTGACACAAATCTGAAAGGTTGTATCGGCGTACGGATTGAGTTGATTAATTGCAAATACTAATACGAATGAGCTAACTAAGGGAATAATCAAGCTAAAAAGGGCAGATCATTTCTCACAAATTATTAACTAGTGATAAATATATTTACGATTCGGCAAAATGAATAGTAAGAACATCAATGAAATGTTTTTTATACAATTCTTTAATTACAAATACTTCAATCAATATGGAAACGACAGGCTTGTAAACAGGTAAAAGTCATGGTAAAACACAAACAGATACTCGGGATTTTAGGAGCATGCTTTGCTGTAGGAGGTGGAATAACTTGGTTTTTCCATCAGTACCTCTTCTCTTCAATCCTTTGGGCGATAGCCGGAATAATAATATTAAAATTGAATAAAATAAAAAACCGGTCAAAAAAAAGATAATCGTCTGCCAAGTTGCTTTTAATTAGCTGAGGTAACATTGAATCATAATATCGATGCAATAGGAATGAATACATTTTATCCAAGATTCGAAATTTATTATTTCTTTATACAATCTATTAGTTAGTTCTTTCAAATGATTTTTATTATCATTTTTTCTAAATGATATTATCTAATTTCTTAAAAGAAATCACAGTTCTATCTTACTAGATCAACCAATGCAAATAGAAATTGATGAATGCGTCTATTGGATACTACATACTGTTGTAGCAAGTGATTTACTAAAATATAATCATGTTACCGTGAGAGAAGAAAACCTTGAATTTATTGTTGTTGAGGCAAAAAATTATTGTATTGACCTGACTGGATTGACAAAAATAGAAAAAATTACTGGAATGAAGCTGCTACAGATGAAATCCTATAACGGAACCTCTCATCTCTGGTTTGGTAGGAAAATGAAGCTGGTTTCCCAATCACATTTTACTAGATAGCCCGAATTTTGTAAAAATTGGTTAAATAATTTAGTCCAGTGAAATTGTTATTTAATATATTAAAAATTAGTACAATCAATTGTGATTTTTGACATGTATCTTCTTGATTTATTCAGTGTTATTATTTTGAAGTCCAAAATAGCATGAATGGCATTGTGATTTTGCATGGATAACTCCCAAGTTACCGCAAGTAGTACATTTTTTATCATAATCAATCGTAGAATCAGATGATTTTATCTTTTGCATACATTTACCGCATACAGGAGCTTCAAGTGCATAGCTTGAAAGAAAACCTTTTCCACATTGATTACATCTAAGACTATACATCTTTCCTTTTGGTCTCCATTTCTTAAAGATGTCCGTAATTCTCATATTGATTAATAGCATCGAAAGACCTTATTAACGTACATTAAGGCATCTATAAAAATGTATTAATAAAATAAAATGGTATTCCCACAACTAATTACATTCTTGACTTTTAAAGTTTACCTACTGGATTACGGGTTAGTTTTCTTTTCTCGTCGGTTTATATGGCAAAAGGGATAGCACACCGATTTAAGATAAAATCATAGGAATGGTAAAAGGTTGTCAGATTCTGGCTCTAATAGGTATTTGTCCATTGTAGACGATGAATCAGATATAACTATGTCTTTTCATGAAGCGTTAAAAAGTCTTCCAGGAATTACGATATTTACCTTTACTGAACCGCAACTTGCCCTTGAACATTTTAAAACGAACAAGAATTCCTATGCTTTAGTAATTTCTGATCTGAGAATGCCAGTAATCAATGGATTTCAATTATTAAAAACAGTGAAGGATTTGAACCCCGAAGTAAGAACAGTTTTGATAACAGCCTTTGATGTAGAGCGTAAACTATTTCAAGAGTATACTAAAAAAGAAATCATCAACGGATTTGCTCAGAAACCAATCAATCGGGACAATTTACTACAAGAAGTTAGGGAACAATTACATATTTACGAAAAGCAAAAAATACCTGATTCCAAACGACTGGAATAATATATTGCCCTCCTCCCCCAGTTAGTGATTCAGGTTTTAAATTCAATAATTGATCATGAAAATTATGGGTCGAACAATTCCTTCCTATAGAATTGCCACAGAGATAGAAAGAAACAAGTGGAAAATATTCAGGCAAAGGTTGGACAAGAAGGACAGAAAGATCTTTGATGAAATGTTCTCTTATTCAAGACTTTACAATTCGGCGGGTAGTAATGCTTGTAGACCGCAATTGATTCACCCGATTATTATGTCCATTATATTTGAACATTACAAGCAACTGAAGAAACTAGAAGAAATCATAAAGAAAGACTAGTTATTTTAGAATCTTTAAATAAATCCAATTGCAAATTATAATCCTTGTTCAGGATCAAAGTCCTGCTCGCGTCAACGCTTACAATCATTTTAGTTTTGACTATTCAATATTCAGGGGCACAAGGTATAGTTTCAATTTCGAAAGAGGGTATCTTGACACCAAATGAAGAACCTCAAGTAGAAGCTCAAGAACCTGCACAGGAAGAATCCTTAGATGTGGACGTGAACGAAGATAAGCCAGAAACAAAAGGTGAAGAGGAATCAGAAGAAGAGCCTAGATTTACTTGTATGAGTGATAGTGTTGACAAACCAACCAGAGCAAACTGTACAATAACTGATGGGGGCGTTTCTACTAGTTATGATTGCAACGCAGATGCAACAACCAAGATATGGAATTGCGTGGAGGAAACCGCAAAGACAAGTACTGATGAATTAACTCTTAATCCTTCTGCCAAGAAGGCTGAGACGCTAAAACAAATCATCCAGAATATGCGCTGACACCTTAGGTTGTGGACAACGGCTTGATACGGAAAAAGATTCATGGGTTACATGTGTGATGATTGTTGGCGTTAGGAAATAAAATAAAATAGATTGGATATTCTATCAAGTATGTAAAGATCAACACTAGACCTTACAGAATAAACTTAGTTAATAATTCACCTACTTCCTTTTCCTATAGACTAAAGTCTTCAACTCTGAGGTCATAAGCCTTACGGCCAGTAGGAATCCCTCTTTGTAAGACTCATCGGTCTTTAATTTTTTTAATTCATTAGCAGTTATCTCAGGAAGATGCATTCTTAAAATGCGATCTGGACTGATAGAATTCTTACCAGTTGATTTTTTTTCACGTTTTTTAGATCGTGTGTTCCCTTTTACCAACGCATATCACATTAAGGCTTCAAATATAATCTATATAAATTTAGACAAAGTTTGAAAAAGTATTTGGACGTTTCTGTATTGATGTTTTAATTATTATAATTCAAAAGTAAATTTTTTATACTTTGGTCTCTCGTAATGAAGATCCAAAGCGTATCGCCTGATGGGTCCTCGACATATTGGCTTGCCACTTCTTGGACCCGTCAGGTGTCTTGTATAATTCTAACAGTATTTCCTTTGGACGCGTTGAACCTTTAGCTGCCAGCGCTTTGAACTCGTACTGCAGGACATAGCGGACATTCGATGGTATAGAATAAACAGAAATGCCTAGTCGTTTGTGCAAGATGAGGATAAGTATAAGTACTACAGGTATCAACTTGTATCCTTTCCGGATTTCCAACCGTATTTTGTGGTACCACCTTACCATATCCAGGGGAATAGAAAACATAATCAAGATTGGCTAGACTTTCGTTCCAAGTACCTTGAGCACATTGTCGCAGATTTCCTCCACCTTGGCACCAGTATG
>DASUQJ010000002.1:0-11129 GCA_036280615.1 Nitrososphaeraceae archaeon | reverse complement strand
CCATGATAATATCGCATATCACAGACTCGACGTGACAGATAGTGAAGACATTGCAAGTCTTCAGAACTGGATTTTAAAGACTTATGGAAGAGTTGATATTTTGATCAATAATGCGGGAGTTTACTTAGATGGAGGAGTAAGTGTGTTTGACGTAGATGAGAAAATTATACAAGAAACATTGGAGGTTAATTTGTATGGTGCATTTAACATGTGTAAAGCCTTTGTTCCTATTATGAGACAAAATGGATATGGTCGAATAGTAAACATTTCTTCAGGATATGGAGCAATGAATAAGATGGCCGGCTACGAATCTGCTTACCGAATCTCAAAGGCGGCACTTAATGCACTTACATTGATTATGGCCGATGAATTAAGAGATGGAAGCATCAAGGTAAATGCAGTATGTCCCGGATGGGTCAACACTGAGATGGGTGGTAAATTGGCTCCTTTAAGTCCTGAGATTGCAGCCAGAGATATAGTTAACTTTGCATTAATTGATGCAAATGGTCCTAGTGGTAGATTCTTCAGATACAAGAAACCCATTCAGTGGTGAAGGATTTGGTTAAGTATGATATTACTTGACATGGGATTACAAATCATACTTGTATCAGTATCTGGCGTTCTTACTCCAGGTCCACTATTCTTTGCAAATCTAGCTTTAAGCAAATACGGCGGATTTTGGTCAGGAATAAAGATAGCAATTGGACATACAATAGTAGAACTGCCCGTAATAATCCTCTATTCCATACCATTGATTGTATTCTCTTCTCTGAATATGAGTTTTAGCATATTCAAAGTCATTAGTTTTATCGGAGGAATAAGCCTGATTGCTTTTGGAATCCTCTATGTGGTAAGGAATATAAGCAAAATTGATAATCGTCCATATGCAGGCAGGTCATCTAGAATTGAAAATCCAGTTCTAGTTGGAATTCTCTTCACAGGTCTTAATCCATTTTTCTTCCTCTGGTGGATTTCTGTTGGTATTAAACTAATATCAGACTCAATAGCACTGCTAGGATACCCACTTGGAATAGCTTTTCTTTTTCTTATGCATATATGGATGGACTATGCGTGGCTTGGTTTAACTTCATTTTTTGCTTCCAGAGGCATCAAGGTTATACGATCAAAGTATCATAAATTGATAACCATACTGTTAACAGCTCCTCTTTTTTACTACGGTCTTAATTTTATGTTAGTTGCAATTAGATAACGAGAACTTGGGCAGTAATAATTAAAACTGAAAGGCATAAAATTGTATATTAACAATTAGTAATATACGCAAGACGGATTAACCTGTTTCCCCCTATCATATAGACTGGCATACTCGTTTGTAATAGTTCTAGCTTGTTTTTTTGCATTTCTTTTATCTATTTTTTAATATTTTCCAAACCTGTGCCTAGATAGTTTTTGGCTATTTCCTCATTGATTTGTATAATTGTTGAGTTTATTCATGTTTTCATATTACACAAAATCATTCAAACTCTGATTTGATAATCATGAACTTGTCATCATAATTTCCCGTTCCAATATTATAAAATGTTCCAGTAAGCATATGTTGATTTGTGTTAGAGATATTAACATGTAGAAACCCACTTTCTTGAACCTGAGTTACCATAAATGGAGCTTGTCCTCTGAAATCATACAGATTATTTCCTGCTGTGCCTACTACAACATAGATAGGAACACCAGGCATGTAGTAACGACTAGCATTTACATCCTTAATTATTGGTTGGCGAGTTTCTTCTATATTATATACCAAAGGATAGGATCTTTGATAATTATGATTATGTGAAGATATTACCAAATCAACGCCATATTTTTCAAATAAAGGAGGATATGTTTGTCTTAAAATTTCAGTTGATGGATGAATGGTGGGTGACGTGTAAAAAGGCCTATATCCGTACACTATTATCCAGTCTATGTCTGAATTATTAGCCGCCTTCCTCAAATCATCATTGATAAACTTGTACTGAGCAGATCCATTTCCATATGGAATAAGCGAATTCTTGCCCGTTGACATAGCCAGAAAGTGAACGTTTTGATAGTCAAATGAGTAAAATGGACTTTCTAGATCAAAATGTTCAAGAAAATCACCATAACGCTTATTGCTATCAGTATCATCTTCACCCAGTGCTATCTTAACTTTATCGTCATCATGTAATTCTGAAATGATATCAAAAAAGCAGTTTGTATTTTTTACTTCAGATAAATCCCCTAAGGCAAAGACTAAATTAGGATTCAGTTTTTCCATACTTTTTATGGTTTGGCGGGTCTTTGAATCGCAGCCATAGTCACCGGCGATGACAAAGTCAATTTCAGATTTGTTATCTAAGGTATCACCTAAGACATTGTTGATTCCTGATGCTGCAACGGAGTCCACAATGTCAAAAGAACCTGTCGCTGAAGAAGGGATGTACGCTTGACTTGATACGTCCACTTGCACGGTTAGCGCTCCCACATCTCCCTTCCTTCCGATAGTCCATGAATAAACAAATTTGCCCTGTGAATCCGTTTTTCCCTTAAAATCTTTTTCGTAGTTATCTCCAGGATATATCAATTTTCCGTCTACATCGGCATTTGCAATTGCTCTTGAAACTGAATCAGTAACAGTTATTGTGCTATTCTGGGTATCACCTCTTGTGACGGGATTTTTCTGAGAAGAAATTGAAACAAGCATTACACTATTGTTGTTACTGGCTTTATCTTTAATAGCGGATAAATTCGTAGTGGGTATATCTTGCCGTACTTCTGACTGTACAGGAGATAACACATCTTCATTACTGTAATTAGGAACTCCATTGACAAATACGCTATACCAGCGTGTAGGTGCAGATGTACATAGTAATTTTGCAGTTATCTTATTCTCACCTTCAATAATATGTGTATAATTAGTGTGTAATACAAATTTCCACTGAGAAAAATCACTTATACCCCCTGCTCCACTTGCAACAGCATATTGGTAGGGCCGAACATCATTAACTATCAGAGAGACGGAACAATTTTTCAGAGTGTTATCTGATGATTGACCTGATATTATCAATTCTTTTCCTGTACTCACGTTTTGGGTTGTGATCGGGTTAACTATCTTTATTGTCTCTTTTAGTGCTGGAGAGGATGATAATTCTTCCGAACTCTGGCTAAATAACATCTGATTTGGAATAAACATCAATAGAATAAGCAAGGTAATAGAACCTGTGGTAACGTATGACATTTTTACCCCATAGTTCATCTCGTTAAGAATCGTTAAGTGGCATATATATTCTGAAGCCTATTAACTAGATCTAATTTGTCTTTCCTAGATTAGGATTGATTAATTTTACTTGGGAATTATACGAATAGTCTGATTATTATCGATACTAATGCTGCTACTGCCGCGCTAGCTGGTATAGTAATAATCCAGGCGTAGACTATTCTCTTACCTACACCCCACCTGACAGCCGATAGCCTTTTTGTAGCACCTACCCCCATGATACCTCCGGCAATTGCGTGAGTGGTACTTACAGGAATACCTAGCCAAGCCATTGACGTAAGGATAACACCACCACCTGTTTCTGCACAAAACCCTTGGAAAGGTCGCAGATTTGTTAACTTGAAAGCCATTGTTTTAACTATCCTCCAGCCACCAAAGAATGTTCCCAGTGCAATAGCAAAGGCAGCTGCCAATATAACTTCCGTAGGTACTACGAATGATTGAGAATCAAGTAGTCCTCCTGCAATGAGCAATGCAGTGATTACTCCCATAGTCTTTTGACCATCATTAGCGCCGTGAGTCAGGGAGAAAAAGATTGACGAAAATATCTGAAGGCGACCGAAAATCTTGTTGACATGAGAAGATGTGTGGTTCCTAAAAAAATACATGACAATTAGTGCGATTCCAAACGCACTAGCAAAACCCAGAGTAGGAGATACTACGATAAACGTAAGTGTCTTTTCTATCCCTGAAAAAACCAAGGCCGAAGTTCCTCCTGCTAGTAACGCTGATCCTATGAGACCCCCTATTAGTGCATGGCTACTTGAAGACGGTAAACCAAAATACCACGTAATTAGATCCCAAATTATGGCACCAATTAATCCTGCAAATATCACGTCCACAGTTGAGAATGAAGGCTGTATTATGCCCTTTCCAACCGTAGCGGCCACCGCCGTACCGAAAATGAACGGTCCGGCAAAATTGGCAATGGCTGCGATAATTACCGCATATAGGGGTCTCAGGACTCTAGTACCAACTACAGTAGCTATCGAATTTGCGGAATCATGAAAACCGTTTACAAAATCAAAAAAGAGCGCTGCTGCAATGGCCGAATAAACTGCAATCTCAGTGGGCAATGCCTAATCTCAACGATATTTCAATGCGATATCTTCAATAACATCAGCAACATCTCTAGACCTGTCAAGTGCACTTTCGAGCGTCTCGTAAATCTCTTTGGATTTTATTATTTCTATTGCATTGTTTGTATCAAATAAATCAGCAATTGCAAGACGATAAATGTTGTCTCCCTCATGTTCATTATGGCTTATCGCTTTAGTATATTGTATCAAATCTTCGCGTTTTGCCTTTGGTAGTCCGGTAACCGCATTGTAGATTTCTTTGCATGCGTTCAATAGAAGGTTAGCTAGCTCCTGCATATGTATAGATGAATTCTGCATTTTAAATAGCACCATTCTGTCGGAAGTCCCATACGTGGCATCAAGTACCTGATCAATGGTACTTGTTAGTTCTGAAATATCTTCTTTATCAAGAGGTGTCACGAATGTTTTGTCTATGATTGTAAATAATTCATGAGTAAGCTGATCGCCTTGGTGTTCTAAATTTTTTAGAATAGAGTTCTTTTCCTTTAATGTGCTGTAATCGCTAATTGATTCTGCGAGAATTGTTGCGGCTTTTACAAGATTGCTTGCTTGATTTTTAAGTACTGTCATTATTTCAGCATCGTTTGCTCGTACCCAAGATAGCCAATCTCTTGTCAATGCGACGATAATATTATCATGATTATAGAAACCTTTCGTCGAAAGTACAGTTTCCAGCTTTGTGATACTTTGATAACAAGATTCTGCTGATAGAGCTATCTGTCCCAATCCATCCATAACTGCATTTTTATTGGGTATATGAGGAATTCTAGGAACCATGAAAGCATCCTCTATATTATCTTAAATCCGAGTCATATACTAAAACAGCTTAATTTAGACTGAAAAGATTCTAACAAATGAAAATACAATACGATTTTTTACCCGATTTACTTTTCTTTATCATTTTTGTTGTAAACCAGATTACGAATGCTACGATGACACAACCTGATACAATTTCAAGATATATTGAATAATTGTCAATATCCTGCCAGTTACTTCCAAGTTGCATTCCGATATAGGTGAACATAGTATTCCAAATTACCGATCCAAAGAAAGTGTAAATTGAATATTTAAGAAGATTCATCTTTGCTATACCGCAAGGTAAAGAAATATAGGTTCTTATAGCAGGTAACAACCTACCAAAGAATGAAATTTTGTCACCGTATTTTTGAAACAACTTTTCTGTATATTCAAGATGATGTTCCTTGATAAAGAAATATTTACCAAATCTTAATATAAATAATCTGCCGAACTTTAAACCAAGATAGTATGTCAGAATCGATCCAACGACATTCCCAAATGATCCCGCAAGAATGATGCTAATCGGTTCAAATGTGCCAGTTGTGACCAAATAACCTGAAAAAACCAAAATTATCTCACTTGGAATAGGAATCATCGCACTATCCAAGACCATTAAGAAAATGACCCCAGCGTATCCTAAATTTGATATAATCGAAATAACAAAGTCTACAACTGGTTTGAGAATCTCAAAGACAATTGACAATTTATTTGTTTTAGAATCAATGAGATAAATATCTCTTTTCAAGAAGGTATACTCATTTCAAATCTCATTGTTGTTCATATTATTGATCTTCTTCTATTCCGAGTGGCTGTAAGAATCCATTTGTGCATAGACCAGAGTTATTTTAGAGTGAAAATAAGGCCAAAGTACTATTTTCGATACCCGATAATAAGTTTTATACAAGTTTCCTGAATTAAGAAAAAGGTGGCAAATTCTAACCTATCTCGATACAATTAGTGCATAGGATAGAATATGGGTGAATACAAGTTGATTACAATGTGAATTCAAGTTCCTTGTTTCGGGAATCAGTTCATGGCATTGATAAAGATATTCAGTCTTTAAGTAGACTCTAATTAATAGTAACAATACCTTGGCGTTAAGCTTGAGATAATGAATATGTAGTGTTGAGTGTTGAGCTCTTTGGGACTCAAATCACAACTGGATATCATGCAACATGCTGGAAAAAATCCAACTATTTTGCCTCATCATGAGATGTTGCAAAACTTAAATTTATGAACATGAATTAAAAGTAATGAAAGTAGAAGGAAAATCAAGATATCTTTTAGCTTACTGTACACTGTCCGGATTATTGGCATCAATTGTAATATCTGGATTATTATTCAGCTTGGATTTCATCTCAAAGACTCCTTTAGGTACTTTTTTTGCAGTAATAGGATCATCTCTAGGATTTTATGATTCCAATACGTCACCATATGTTGGTCTCTTATTACATTTTGCGACCGGTACTGTTGCTGGTAATTTACTTGGACAGGGAGCAATATTTTGGAATAGATTAATTCCAACTGGTATTAAACGAGGTATAATTTTAGGGATTATAACTGGAATAGCGCTTTGGTTAGTCTTATTTTTACCATTGACTACCTATATTATACAACCGAAATTAGATATGTTCAACTTTTCTGCTCCAAATCAGTATGTCTACGTAATAGCGCAGCATTTCCAAGGTCTATATGCAACTGTAGTAATAGGTTCCCTTTTTTTCCATGTAGTTTATGGAATAATTTTAGGATTGATTTCAGGAAGGCTCATTGAATTAAAACATTGATTATGGTAAATTCTGCTAGATTAAATAGTTTGGTGAATCAATGATGTACGACTTCGCTGGAAATACATTGTACGTTTAAGTAGTAACAAACTTTATGGAATATTATTTTATAATATTTACAACAAATATATATTATTCAGGTTCGGTGCGACTGATGGTGGTGCGTTCTAATTTTGGAATCACAGGTAAAAATGAGTTTGTGATAAATGAACACGGTTCAAGATTCAGAAATATAGCTTGACTAGCATTAAACACCAACTCGAATATACAGTGGCGAATAATGAATCAGTAATACATATTAAATCATTCAAGGAATATTATTCATGTCGTTTTGATTTTTACAAGTTCCCAAATGATTTTGATTTTTCTTCTTGCTGTCGTGTTTATTAGCGCTTCTTCTTTGGGCTCTATTGCATCGACAAGTGAATTGACTAGCGAACCAGCCATCAATGGCGTTGTCATGAAGGGAGCTTTTGTCAGTATGAAACAAGATGACTACGGCTTACCTTTAGCTCCCAAGAATTACATTGAGGAGAGCTTAAAAATGATTTCTGAAGCGGGTTTGAATCATGTCAGATTCGTGTTCTATTGGGAGGCTTATGAAAGGGATCCCGATGCTTTCTTAAACGAAATAAAATCAGTCGCGAATGCAGCAGATAGGTATGGATTGAAAATCATTTATGACAATCATCAATGGCACACTTCTTCATGGTTTGAGGAAAGAGCGACTGGTTTTCCTTGGTCTCTATTTGAAGGAAGTTCAAAATATTCCCAAGGCAGTGGCGGCAATACTCAAGATAAAGCAGCTCAAGTCTTTTGGGCAGACTGGTGGGATAGATCTGTCAAAGATAAGGAGGGAAAAGATGGTTGGGCACAAATGGCAGATTTTCTTAAAAAAATAGTAGTAGCAGTTGATAATCATTCAAGTACTTTAGGATACGAAATACTAAGCGAGCCTCACGTTCACAATAAGGGTCAATGGTCCAAAATAGGCAAATTTAATAGCTTTATTACTGAAGAGTTGAGAAATATCACGACTAAAACAATAATCTACAGCATGAATGTTCCAATCGATTTGAATAGCCACATTAACATCTCACCAAAAAACTTGGCAAAAATGGCTCCTTCAAACAAGGAGAATATCGCTTTCAAAGTTAGTGTCTACGCAGTTCCTAATGGAGATGGCTATCAGGAGAAGAGATTTGACATGTTTTTAGAAACAAGCGATCTAGCTGGAGTGCCGCTATACATTGGAGAGTGGAATAATGTTGTAAGGACAAAGGAAGGCGTAATATCCAAACTCAACCCTGAATTGAGTGAACTTACGAAAACTGATGCGAAAAAGATACTGGGAGCTCTCAAGAAGGCAGGTGTATGGGGCACAGCATTTTGGAGATGGGATTATCAGGAGGTAGCTACAGACAATTTTAATTTAGTTTCTTACAATAATGGCACTCTAAAGCCCACCAAGTACTTGGGTATCTTAGAAGATACGGTCGAAAAGGTTTATGGTCCTTCAGTTGGTAAATCAGCTTTGGATAGTGCTAAAGAAAACAATTTGATTAATGCACTCGTGAAAACAGGAAAGTTCACTGAAGATGAAGCTAAAGAATTAGTGACAAAGTCGATGCAGGTTGGAACGGATACTGCTGCTAGGAATACTGCAT
This sequence comes from Nitrososphaeraceae archaeon, assembly GCA_036280615.1. Lineage (GTDB taxonomy): Archaea > Thermoproteota > Nitrososphaeria > Nitrososphaerales > Nitrososphaeraceae > TA-21. The sequence continues at coordinate 2,527 of DASUQJ010000002.1, read as the reverse complement.
CAGCGAGTGATACTGCTGCTAGGAATACTGCATCAGAGTGATACTACCACGACTTCTAATACAGATAACAGTGCTGCTGAAACTCTTTCATTCAGCAATGAAGACAATAATACTAATAATCAGTCTTCCAATAACGATACAAACAACCCTGAAGGCTATGACGATCTCAACGAATTGATAGATAACATAAAAAATGGTGATGTAGACATTGATGAGATATCCTTGAATGCTTTCCAGGATTCAGGCGCTTATCAAGGAGCAGATGAAGAGACCCAGGATTGTATAGACTTAGCAGGAAAAATAGGAGATAATCTAGGTGATCAAGAAATAGTGCGCTGTTCTGAAGATACAAATGTCTTCCAAAATTAAATTAAATATCCAATACTGGTGATAACAACGACAGCACTGATGATATTGTAACTAGTATCCTTATCTAGTATACCGGCATAAATAAATTTTCAATTATTGCAATATTTCTATGACTAAATTTAAATGCATTTATGAAGGATGTTGGATATTCATCGTCTAACTGTATGAGTCAAGGACTGCGATGTTATTAGACATTAGTAAAGAGTTTGCAGTCACGCATTGAAGGATGATTATTTCTGTTGACGTCCAATGGTCTGCCAACTAGAACTTAATCTGGGCAATTCTCCTAAGTCCCAGCCACAGTATCGGAGCACCAAAGGCAACCATGGAATAAGCTAAAACTGAAATCGAATATTCTAATTTAAGGAGAATCAGAAATCCAACGGCCCAAAATATCATGAAAGCCCCAGGAATTTGCACACGTCTTGTGTTGAAAGCAGATTGCTTTAGCTGTTCTTTCGTGGGTTCATCATCCTGATAGAATGGTTTGAGTAGATATGTTGCCGACAAAAAGTACAAGAATAATGAGACGATTAGTAAAATAACTGCGATTGCTTCAAAGTAATAATCAAACCATTCTTTGTCAATATTTGGCTTGGGTTCTGTCAGATATAACACTAGCAAAATCGCGCTTATGCCAATGAACCAACTTGTAATAATGGTCTGTCTTTCATTTGCGATTTTCCACCCGCTCAACACTATGCTCCATCCATCAGGCTTTTATTAAAGGTTCATCGCAATCAGCGTAACTTTATCCCGATCAGCCTATATGACTGAGCCTGGCGTAATCAAAGGCATCGTCATAAATAATACCATGAATATCGAATCACATATAAAATCAATAGATAATCCTTATTTGTATTGTGATTTTAGCAAGTAGCAGAATAATTTTGTCCGTTCTTCTAGCCGCAATTCTTATTAGCGCTTCTTCTGTGGGCTCCTATGCATCGACGAGTCAACTGACTAGTAGCAAACCCGTTAATGGGGTTGTCATGAAAGGAGCGTTTGTAAATATGAAACAGGATGATAACGGTTCGCCTGAAGCTCCGCAGGATTACATCGATGATAGTTTAAAAATGATTTCTGAAGCGGGTTTGGATCATGCTAGATTCCTGTTCTATTGGGAGGCATATGAAAGGGACCCGGATGCTTTCATGAAGGAAATAAAATCAGTGGCTGACGCAGCAGATAAGTATGGAGTTAAAATCATTTATGACAATCATCAATGGCACACTTCTTCATGGTTAGAAGATAGAGGAACAGGTTTTCCTTGGTCTTTATTTGAAGGCGAATATTCCAAAGGTGGTGGCGGCAATACTCAAGATAAAGCAGCTCAAGTCTTTTGGGCAGACTGGTGGGACAGATCTGTCAAAGGTAAAGAGGGAAAAGATGGTTGGGCACAAATGGCAGAATTTCTTAAGGAAATAGTATTGACAGTTGATAATCATTCAAGTACTTTAGGATACGAAATACTAAGCGAGCCTCACGTTGATGATATAAATCAATGGTCCAAAATAGGCAAATTTAATAGCTTTATTACTGAAGAGCTGAGAGATATCACCACTAAGACAATAGTCTATAGCATGAATGTTCCAGTTGACTTGAATAGCCAGATTAACATCTCACCAGAAAACTTGGCAAAAATGGCTCCTTCAAACAAGGAGAATATTGCTTTCAAAATAAGTGTCTATGGAGTTCCAGATAGAGATGACTACCAGAAAGAGAGATTTGATTTGTTTTTGGATACAAGGAATCTAACTGGAGTGCCGCTATACATTGGTGAGTGGAATAACGTTGTAAGGACAAAAGAAGGTGGAATATTCAAAATCAACCCAGGTGCGAGCGATTTTACAAAATCTAATGCGGGAAAGATACTCGAAGCTCTCAAGAAAGAAGGAGTTTGGGGTACGGCTTTTTGGAAGTGGGATTATAGGGTTGCAGATACGGCCAGTTTTAACTTGGTTTCTGATGAGAATGGCAATCTAAAGCCCACCAAATACTTTGGTATCTTAGAAGATTCGGTCGAAGAGGTTTATGGTTCCTTTGACGGTGTATCAACTTCCGCTGCTTCAACTTCCGATACATCAACTCCTGGCGATACATCAACTTCCGATACATCAACTCCTGGCGATACATCAACTTCCGATACATCAACTTC
>DASUQJ010000001.1:0-25420 GCA_036280615.1 Nitrososphaeraceae archaeon | reverse complement strand
AAATTAAATCTATCTAGCTTCATTCTTTTGTGGTGAATATCTTTATTACTTAAAATGAAGTTAATATTTTCGGTCAATCCCATACCAACCATGGCTTGGCGAATCTTGTCAAAAAAATAATTTTGCCTGCTCCTATTACCATACAGTCTAAATTCTGGCAAGGAAGGTTCCATGTTATAAAGTCCGTATCCGATCGCTACTTCTTCAACAATATCGATGGGACCAAAAATATCAATTCTATAGCTTGGAATCATACAATTGATGCTACTAGAGTCAATAGTCGTCGCATCCAGCCTGCTTTTGTGGAGGCAATTTATTACCTCCTTGTTTGATAATGCCAGACCAAGAGCCTTATTAATGTAATCCGTTTTAACATTCTCTAAAGTAGTATTTATGTTAGCATTGAAGGACTCAGTATTATTGTTTTGTTCTATAAATACGGTTTCTAACTTGAATCCAGTGTCAGCTAATGTAGCAACAATATTTGCCAATATATTGTCAACAGTTTTTTTGTCAACACCTGTAACTTCTACGAATAAATTATCAACTCCATCCTTAATTCTTGTTACTTCACTATTTATGATAGGAGGAAATGATATCACATTTCCCTTAGAATCCCTTAAAATAGGATATTGAGATCCTTTTAACAACTTCCCAAATTTCTTGCCTGACACAGAATTGTCTAGTATTTCAACTAATGTCAAAGAAGAAGAACTATCAAGAGGAACAAAACTCAGATTATCTGATGTTGTTGTATAGTCCATTGGAAACTCTATACTGTCCAAATTATGAAATCCTATAGACGCCTTTGACCTTCTCCTTCCTATTCCATTATTAAGATCTTCCTGCATAGAAACAAATTGCTTGATGGTATTGTTATTTAATTTATGACCTTTAGCCACTATGCCCACAATAAATGGCCGTATTTTTGTAACCGAAGTATCTACACTAATCAGGTTTTTCCTATTCTCGTATACCTCAAATTTTGGCATACCTACTTCTTTCCCTAGCAACCCGTTTAAAGCTCTGGAAATCCCGTAAAAAGTGGAAAAATCGGGACGATTTGGGCTATATTCCAATCTAACACACTTATCATCTCGATACTCTAAATCTAGTCCTATAAATGGTAGCATATCTAGAATATATTCTAGATCGTAACCAGAAAAAAGTCTATTGATATCTTCCAGTGGAAATTCTACAACGGGCATATTGGTTGCATCCTTAACCACGATAGCTTATTATCGTAGAGCTCGCGTACATCATCCACACCATATCTTATCATGGCAATACGTTCAAGCCCACCACCCCAAGCAAGTACATTATTCAGTATACCTACTGACTGAGTTACCTCGGGTCTGAACATTCCCATGCCAAATAATTCGACCCACTTTCCAAGTTTATCTACGTAAACCATTGATTGCAACGACGGTTCTGTATATGGAAAATAGGTGGGCCAAAACTTTACCTTTTCTAATCCAAGTTTGGAATAAAATTGTTTTTGCAGACCCATCAAATCCCTTAAATTAACCGTTTCACCTATTACAATTCCTTCGATCTGATGAAATTCCATTAGATGCTTGTACGACATTTTTTCATTCCTAAAAACTCGTCCTATTGAAAAAATCCTTCCACTGTTCAACTTACTTTTTGATAGATATTTTATAGTAACTGGGGTAGTATGGGTACGGAGAACGGTTTGCTTTGATTTTTCAATATTCCAATCATAACTCCATTCAGTCTTGTGAAAGTTTGATACTTTATTACTGATAACAGGATCTATGTCTTCATCGGTCAAATTTGACAGGTAGAATGTATCCTGCATATCCCTTGCTGGATGATCTTGCGGAGTAAATAGCACATCAAAGTTCCAAAAACAAGATTGGATCGTCGATCCTTCAATTTCAGAAAATCCCATTGACACAAAAATTTCTCTAATTTCATTAATTATATCGGTAAGAGGATGCGTTCGTCCCATGGCGTAAGAGCGAACAGGAGAAGTTACATCTATTTCCGTAAATTTCTCATTCTTCCATTTTCCAGTACTTAATATTTCAGATGTAATTGCGCCTATCCCTTCCTCTCCGTCGTTCTTAATGTTTGATGCTACTTTTTTACCCTCATTTGTAAGAGAAATATCGAAAGTTTTTTCTATTGTTTCTTTGAGATATCCTGGACGTTTTTTTAGCTGAGTAAATCCATCTAATTCTCTATCTGATAATTCTGAAAGTCTTATCTTCTTTAATCTCGAGATTTTATCTAGAAGTGTCTCTTCGAGCGATAGATTTTCTGAATTACCTGTTATCTTCAGAGTATCCGCCGCTTTATTCAGCCAACCATTTCTAAGTGCATTTTGTATTCCAACGCTAAATTCAATAGTTGACATACTACACAGTTTGGCAAGTTCTCCAATCTTGATATTTTTTTGATGTTTGTTTTTTATAGCATTAACTATTCTTCTTTCTGGTAATGTTAATTTATCTGAAACATGTGGTTTATCAGTTGGATGTCCATCATTTGACCTTTGTGAACTTTCGGAAATGAGTTGAACTATTGAATCCTTATGGACAGACACAGACACCATTCCTTTGTACTTTAACCATTCTATCCCACGCCTTACATTATCTAATGAAAGGTTCGTGATCGATGCCAATTTCTCAATATCGGTTTTATCGTATTTTACAAGCGATAGTAGAATTTTTTTCTCTATTTTATGCAAGTTTACCTCCTTCATTTAAATATGGATCAGATTTTGATGGAATACTTTTTAAACGTTTAAAGCTCTCGAATCAGGTATATATAAAAAAATGAGTGACTCATTAAAAGATGATTATTCTGATGATTTTGAAGTAACCCCATGGAAAGTAGAGGGATCAGTAGATTATGCACGATTAATAAAAAAATTTGGAACCCAGGAGATAACAGACGAAATACTTGAAAAAATTAGATCATTTACAGGAGAATTACATCCATTACTTAGACACAAATTCTTTTTTTCTCACAGAGATCTTGATTGGATATTAGATAAGTATGAAAACAATGAAAAATTTTATTTGTATACTGGAAGGGGACCGTCTGGTATGGTTCACCTTGGTCACCTAATGCCATGGTTTCTCACCAAGCATTTACAAGACAAATTTGATTCAAATCTCTTATTCCAAATAACTGATGATGAAAAATTCTTGTTTGGAAATAAGACAATGGATGAAATCAACAAGAATGTATATGAGAATATCCTTGACATCATTGCAATAGGTTTCAAAAAAAGTAAAACAAAAATAATTGTCAATTCAAGGCACATAAAACATCTTTATTCAAACTCATTAGAAATAGCAAAAAGGATCACCTTTTCAACTGCAAAGAGTATCTTTGGTTTTACTAATTCAACCAACATCGGAATGATCGGTTTTCCTCCCCTTCAAGGAGTTCCATGTTTTCTGCCTTCTGTAATAGAAGGGAAACCCACGCCTGTTCTGATACCGGCGGCAATTGATCAAGATCCCTACTGGAGATTGACAAGAGACATTGCAGAAAAAATTGGCTTTTACAAACCCGCACAAATACATAGTAAATTTCTGCCAAGTTTGCAAACTGTCGGCAAGATGTCATCATCAACTCCTGAAACAGCTATATTCACCACGGATGATTCAGACATAATTGAAGAAAAAATATCCAATGCCTTCACAGGAGGACAGCCGACAATTTCCCTTCAGAAAAAATTGGGTGCAAATCCTGCAATATGTTCTGTTTTTTCATACCTCAAGTATCTGTTTGACACACCTGCAGAATCCAATGAGAGGGAACTAAAATGCAGGAGTGGCAATCTTCTTTGCGGGGAGTGTAAACATGATCTATCAAACCATTCAACCTCATTTATTTCCATGTTTCAGGAACGGAGAGAAAAGGCTAAAGATTCAATCTCTGATTTCATGTACAGTGAGGATAGTTGAATATTTGGATAAAGTCACAAGATTTGAATGTCTTGATTCATATGAAACCGAAAAATTAGGAAGTATGTTGTTACCTGATAAGGATAGCGTACACTTTGTGATCGAAGTAATAAAAATCGTGGACAATGAAATTGTGCTAATGTTGAAGGATAAATCTTGTCATGCCGTTCTAATGAAAGATAACACAAATGCAGTAAAATTGAGGGAATTTGTAAGAGAATTAATATTAGGTCCCGTTATTGTTATTAGGACTTTTGGTCAGGAAAATATATTGAATGTTGTACATCAAACTACATAGAGTATAGATTAATTCAACTAAGTTTGATTCGAATGTATAGAATTTATCAACTTGGTTCTAATGCCAATCCTTACTTTGAAATAACGCATTGCTTATCAATAGAAAGTCAATTTGTTTCCGTTTATATCAATTTCACCCTCTCGTATCCTTGTTGATGATATCACCCTACCTTCTTTATCCTCGACCAAGGGAACAAGTATTATCTCCAATTGCGGCATGCCTTTTGACTTTCTTAACTTATTAATCTTAACACAGTTTTCTTTGGTTGACTCAGTAGTAACAATCGCCTCCACTTCTCTAGTCAATACTGTGGGACCATAAAAATCATTTAGTTGATGAATAGAATAGTTAGATTTATTAAAATTTTCTACAATGAATTTTTTCAATTTTTCTTGTCTAATGGAATACTCGTTTGTAATTTTTTTCTTTTTTAAAGTTGCATAATTGTCACTGCTTACACCAATTATTACTTGCCGTCCAACTTCAAATGCCTTTTGTAGAAGCATGTAGTGCCCTTTGTGTAATATATCAAATGTGCCACCTGTAGCTACAATATCAAACATTCGTACTCAAATTTGCAGGTTGATATTCGAATTGAATTACTGATTCTTTTGAAATATTTTTACGCATTGAGGAGGACAAACATTTTCACATGCCATACAGAAAATGCAATCTTTTTCTCTGATCATGAAAGGCTTTTTCTCAGATGCAGGATGCCCAGGTGTATCAAGCCACTCATAAACATTCACAGGACATGCTTCAATACAGGCGCCATCAGCAATACAAATATCGTAATCTACTGTAACTTCGGTTCCCCAGATTCCCAGTTGCCCTGGCGCATCAACTGGACCCCACACCTTAATTCCTTGATAGCTTCCTGTTACCTGGCGTTTTGATTTGAATTCAGGGTCTATTGGACCTTCCATCTTGGAATAGTTTGTTCCATTACCGGTTAGGGAAATCGTAGTTTGTCCACCAGAAGCCGGCGCTGCGGGAGACTGTTGGGTTGATGGAGTCTCTAGAGTTTGAGATGGAGAGGGTGTTGTCGAAAGAGACGGTTGAGCAGTTGGTGTCGATCTCTGTGGTACTTGCGGAACTGGTATCACTATATTTTGCCTTTTAACGGAACAAAGTTGATTGTGAACGTCTTTCATACTATCAAGTGTTACCTGATTACTATGTATCAACAGGGTGCCACAAGATTCACATATGTATTCCATTTTTCCAGATAATATTCCATAAAGATGAGCCCCTTATCAATTTTGTGAACCCATTCATTTCTGGTGGATTGAAATGATCAGTGAATAAGGGGAAAGACAATCTCTTGATAAGATTTGAGAATTTTTATTCCAAAATAAAAAATATCCATTGATTTTCAGACTTATTAATTGTCAGGATTGGGACTTGCATATTGGAAAGAAGTCATTGGTGTATTAAGGAGCATAATACCAGTTTATGATAAAGTTAACAAGAGTATCTCCCTAGGTCAAGATGATAAATACCGTGAATTTGGACTCAGAGGTCAAATTAGTCCAGGTGATTTAATTCTAGATGCAGGTTCAGGCTTTGGTAATATGTCGTCAAAAGCATTGGAGATTCTAAATGGTAATGCCAGGGTAATACTACATGATCCTATTCGTGAAATGTTGAATTACGCTCAAAATCAAAAAAGTCATAGACTTAATCTCTCATGCGGAGTGTTTGAATATATGCCTTTTAGGGAGTCTTCATTAGATGCTGTTTTGTGTGGATATTCCCTACGTGATTCCTTTTCATTAGTTGAAGCTATCAATGAAGTACATAGGGTTCTCAAAAATGAAGGCAGATTCATAATTGTAGATATAGGTAAGCCTGATAACGTTCTGCTTAGGAGCTTCGTCAAATTTTATCTAAAATACATTTTGGGGATAATAGCCTACTCCGTTTCTGGCAAAAGAGGTTTAAGGTTTAAGACTTTGTATGGAACTTTTATCCGATGGCCCAAGAACGCTCTTTTAAATGATCTCTTACTCAATAAATTTTCCACGGTCAAATTCACGAAAAAAATGTTTGGCGGGGCAATAATTGTCGTGGCATACAAGTAATCCACATTATTCGTTAAAGTTCAAAATTAGATTAATTGAGAAAAAGTAAATTTTAGCTATTCAAAAACCAGATAATTATCTACCCTGCCGTTTATAGAGATAGTCCCTTTTAAAATAATATTGAATTATAGAAGTACGGTTGACATAATTGCGATGATATTGTTCACCGCCGTCAATGGTGAAAGGAAATCATCCATAATGTCCAGAGCACATTTGAATTACAGGCAAATTAAGAAATACATAAAAATTTTAGTAGTTAATGGCCTAGTAATCGAAAGGAGTAATTTAACTGAAGGCTCTACCACCTACCAGACAACGGACAAGGGAAAAAACTATCTGGAAATGTATGAGGAATCAAAGGCATATAATTTGACATCAAACACGTATGTATTTGGAAAACAAACGACTCAGGATTCTTTCCCCATTTGAAATTAAATGTATCCAATCAATTTTGATGAATAATTAGATTAATTCAATACTTTTTGAAGCATTTCTTTTATTATCATTCATAGTAACAACTTTCTTGCTGAAGTTATTGAGAAGAAGTGGATTAGTTACTGTATTTTACGTATGTTATAGAAAATATATAAGTATTAATGATTAATTCAACATCTACTTTTTTCTTATGATTATTCTGATAAAATTACAGGAATATGTAAAAATCCATTTACTATAAGAGTTATTGACGAGGTTTTTATTTTATATATTTTCTTATCTTTTGTGGATTCATTCAGTAAGCTCGATGTAATTGCTATTATCCTAAAGGCTGCGCACAAAAAGTGTGACTACGAGGAGATATATTCAAGATTGCAAGCCCATCTTACAACTTCACAGACGATGAAATTCATTTTTGAATTAATGAAATACAATCTTTTGAAATCCAAAGGTAATGAAACTAGTTGTGTGATTACTCCAGAAGGAATGCAATATTTACAAATTCATGAAGAATTAACTAGACAGGTACGATCAGAAGTTAAGAGGAATTCACGAATTTTTAATTGTTGTAATTGCTTTTCCAAATTGACGCATTTTTTCAGATAGAAATAGTATTTTGAAAAATATCTGACATCTCCCAAACCTGCTTAATAGTTGGTTTTGAGTAAAGTTAATTAAAAACAAAGAAAACCTTTTTTCATAAATATGATTGACAGACAAAAGATCCAAAATATTGTTGAATCTTCGAAGGGTAATCCAAAAGTCATAACAGAAGAATCTTCAAAAGAAATTCTTAGTGAATACGGAATCAAGGTTCCAAAATATGCGCTCGTGACAAATAGTGCTGAAGCAGCACCAAAATCAAGAGAAATTGGTTTTCCACTGGTTGCAAAAATAGTTTCTTCAGATATATTGCACAAGACAGACGTCGGTGGTGTTAAAGTAGGATTAGGTTCTGAGGATGAAGTTAAGAAAGCATTTGATGATATGTTTTATAGACTTAAGGAAAAATTTGATGTCAAGGGAGTACTATTGGAAAAGATGGTTCCAGAAGGGGTTGAATTAATTATTGGGCTCCAAAATGATTTTCAGTTCGGGCCATCCATAATGGTGGGTCTAGGTGGCATTTACACAGAATTATTCAAGGATGTTTCATTCAGGGTTCTTCCAGTCACAAAAGGGGATGCTTTAAAAATGTTGGAATCTCTAAGAGGAAAGGATATTCTGAAAGGATTCAGGGGTTCCAAGCCCATTGATTTGGACATGTTAAGTGAAGCAATCGTAAATATTGGGACTCTAGGACTGGACATGGCTGGAAAATACGAGAGCATAGATTTTAATCCGGTCGTGGTTTATCCTGATAGCTATTACGTTGTAGACGCAAAGATAATTCTTAAGGAAAAACCTGCAGATAATGCAATTTCAATAGAGAACCCCGATTCAAGGTACATGGATTTGTTTTTTAATGCTAAATCGGTAGCATTAATCGGTGCATCGCCAGAGCCAGGCAAGATAGGAAATTCTGTAATGGAAAGCCTTGTAAAACATGATTACAAGGGCAAAGTTTATCCCGTAAACGCAAAAGGTTATTCCGAAATAATGGGTGTAAAAGCTTACAAAAACCTCTTGGATGTAAAAGATCCCGTAGATGTTGTTATTGTAACTGTCGATCTTAAGTTTGTACCAGATCTTCTTACAGAATGTGGAAAAATGAATATCCATAACATGGTAATAATATCCGGCGGTGGTAAAGAACTTGGAGGAGAACGTGCAGCTATTGAGAAACGTATCCAAGACCTATCCCGTGAATTGAATGTTAGAATAATTGGTCCAAACTGCATTGGTATATTTAATGGAGAAAACAGACTTGATTGTGCATTTCAAGGTCACTTGAGAATGTTAAGACCAAAGCAGGGCAATGTGGCTTTCCTATCCCAGAGTGGGACAGTTGGAATTGCGTTCATGGAGACTTCTGATGCATTCGGTCTAAGTAAGATGATTTCTTATGGTAACAGATCGGATGTTGATGAAGCTGATATGATACACTATTTGGCACAGGATCCTAATACAAACGTAATTGGGTTGTATGTAGAAGGACTTGGGGACGGTCGCAAGTTTATGAATTCAGCAAAGAATGTTATAAAAGAGCATCAAAAACCAATTGTAGTGTTCAAAAATGGTCGATCTACCAAAGGAGCAAAGCAAGCAGCCTCTCATACAGGTTCGCTGGGTGGATCCTTTGCTGTAATAAGTGGAGCCTTTGAACAAACTGGAATTATTTCTGTGGATTCTTACGAAGAATTAACTTCTGCTCTTAAAGCATTAACATGGCAACCCGTTCCAAAAGGAAACAGAATTGCTATGGTAACAAATGGAGCAGGACCAATCATTGCTGCAATAGATAATTTTGAAAGGCTAAATTTGGAACTGGCTCATTTAAGTGATCAAACTATGAAATCATTCAAAGAACATTATCCAGCAACTTATGTAATTGGCAATCCATGTGATGTTACAGGTTCTGCAAGTGCTGATGATTATCGATTTGCTATTCAGTCGTTCTTAGACGATCCTAATGTAGATATCATCATGCCGTGGTTTGTGTTTCAAGATGATCCTCTGGAAGAAAAAATAGTTGATATTCTAGCAGATTTTCAGAAACAAAAGAAAAAACCGATACTTGTAGGCGCTATGGGAGGTCCATTTACAGAAAAGATCTCTAAAAAAATTGAGGAGTTCAATATACCTGTCTACGAATCTGTAATCACATGGATAACTGCGGCTGGAAGTCTGGCAAAGTGGCATAGGGTTAAGGAAAGCTTAAAATAATTTTTGTTTCAAATGCCTATTTTTGTTTTTGCCCAGATTCCTCATTTTTCAAAAGGTTATTATAGTTTATTAGGGCATTGTACTGTCAATGGAAAGTACACACCAAACGCAACTGATTACTATTAGTCCAAAGGCGGCAGAGAAAGTAATGGAATTTATGAAACAAGAGAATAAAGACAGTTTGTACCTGAGAGTCTATGTTTCCGGTGGAGGTTGTTCAGGTCTCTCATATGGTATGGGTTTTGAAGAAAAGCCAGACGAAGATGACAATGTTATTGATCAAAACGGCATCAAGATGATTGTCGATAGTTACAGTCAAAAGTACCTTAAAGGAACGAATATTGACTATATCGAGAGTCTCATGGGATCTGGTTTCAAGATAAATAACCCTAATGTAACCAAATCATGTTCATGTGGACATTCCTTTTCGACTGAATAAAAAAATTTTTTAATTACGTTTTCTAAAAATTTTCTTGGTGTTATTTGTCGGAATTAGGGCCATAATCCCCTTATCTTTATCGCATCTACAACTCTATTTAGTGCAACTATCATACTTGCCTTTCTCATGTCTGTATTATGTTTTGAATGGTTATCATAAACACCCAAAAATGCCTTTGTGATGTTCGTATCTAACCGATCATTGACTTCCGCTTCTGTCCAATATTCTCTACGCAAATTTTGTAACCATTCAAAATATGAGACCGTAACTCCACCTCCATTGGCCAAGATATCGGGTATCACCATGATTTTATTATCAAATAAAATCTTGTCAGCTTCTGGAGTAGTTGGTCCATTTGCAGCTTCTGCTACGATTTTGGTCCTTATCTTTCCAGCGTTATCATTAGTTATTTGATTTTCCAAAGCAGCAGGAATCAAAATTGTACATTCCGTTTCAAGAAGTTCTTTATTGGAAATCGTTTGGCTGCCTTGAAAATTTGATACAGATCCGGTTTTTTCTTTGTGTTTCCTGAGTGAAGCAGTATCGATGCCATTTTTATTAATTATACATCCCTTTGAATCACTTGCGGCTATTATTTTTGCTCCTTGTTCTTCAACGAGCTGAGCGGCAAACTGTCCAGCATTTCCGAATCCCTGAACAACAACGCTTGCATTTTTCATGTCGATATTTAGTTTTTTGGCAGCTTCTCTTACTGTAATGGCAAGACCTCTACCCGTTGCTTCGTTACGTCCAAGGGATCCTCCAATTTGTATAGGTTTGCCTGTAATCACTTCAGGCTGTATGTAATTTCCGTTGATTACCGAGAATGTGTCCATAATCCAAGCCATCTCTTTTCCACCTGTGTATACATCGGGTGCAGGAATATCCTTGTACGGTCCTATAATATCTGAAATTCCATATGCATACCTTCTAGTCATTCTTTCTAATTCTCCTTCTGACATACTTTTTGGATCGCATATTATACCACCTTTCCCCCCACCATATGGGATATTTGCAATGGCGCACTTCCATGTCATCCACATAGAAAGAGCTTTAACTTCATCTATTGTTACCTGCGGATGATAACGTATTCCGCCTTTGAATGGTCCTAAAGCATCATTATGTTGAGAACGAAAACCAGTGAAAACTTTAATGGTTCCATCATCCATTTTAACAGGGATAGATATCGTCAACACCCTTTTTGGTTGAGCCAAAAATTGATGCAGACCTTTGTCAAGACCAATCATAGATGAAACTTCATCAAGTTGAGTAAGCGCCACTTCAAATGGATTGATTCCACTATTTGCAGAATTTGACATTACGTGAGTTGAAAAAATCACATATTTAAATTTTGAAATGAAACATCTAAAAGAACAATTTTACAGCATTGTTAAAGTCATCTGTTAATTTTTTCGAAAATGAGGAGCCTTAATTCTTCGTCATTTTTATTGACATGATCTATCCCTAACGATTCTGCTATCATTTCAAGTTTATGACGTTCACTCTCCACAGCACTAGCCATGCGTGGTCCAATGTAATTGGAATCATCATCGATTTTTTGCTTAAGTGACATAGTGCGAACCTTTTCAAATTCCCCCACAGCTTTTCCTATGGTTTTAGAGAATTCAGGTAATTTCTTTGAACCAAATAGGAGAATAACTACAAGTAGTCCTATAATTATCCATTCTGAACCCCCGATGTTCATGAGGTAATTTTCAAACATGTGAATATTTTAATTCAAATGAAATGAAAAATAAGTCTTTGCTAAGAGTCATTTTGTGACATGAGTGTTTTGATACAGTTTAAGGTGGCGATGCTTTTAGAGAATCATGAATTCAAATTGTTTGCCTATTAGGAGTACCTGAAAAAAAGTTGCAATATCAAGACAAAATTCATTAACGTTGGATTGGTAATTCTATTCAGTAGATGATACACAAAAGGGATGAAATTGCCCTAAAAATTCGAGAGTTTATCGAATCATTAAATCACGAATGTAAGGCAGGAGGGGTTGTGGCAGTAGAGGGTAAGAAAGACGAAATTGCCTTGAGAGATTTAGGATTTCAGGGTGAAATCTTGGTATATAATAATTTTAAGGGAATTACTAATTTTGTAGACTATGTATCAAGGGATGGTAGAAAGGTCATACTTTTGCTTGACAGAGATAAGAAGGGGAGAACCTTAACCTCAAAAATCTTTAAAAAATTAAACCTGTTGTGTCCTCATGACAGTTTGTATTATAAAAAGTGGTTCGTAAAGATGACTCATGGTAAGATTATGTGTGTTGAGAACCTATCTAACTATTGTTTACCGTTTGCAGAAAACTATTCCAAATTTGCTTTCGAGTCAAGGGCCGTAATCTAAGTTTATATCTCTTATTACTTATTTTAAAAATTGATGCAAAGAAGCATTGTAAACAGCTATGCATTAAGAAATGATTTTCCAATTTTTAAGAAAAAAATCAATGGCAATGAACTTGTCTATCTAGATAATGCTTCTACTACACAAAAACCTTATTCAGTGATTGATTCAATCACGGATTTTTATACAAATTATAATTCCAATATCCATAGAGCAGTCTATCAGCTAGCCGAAGAGGCAACAGAATTATATGAGAAAAGTCGGGAGAAAATTGCAAATTTTATTAACGTACGCCCTGAAGAAATTGTCTTTACAAGGAACACGACAGAATCAATAAATCTTATTGCACATTCTTGGGCCAGATCAAATCTCAAAAAAGATGATGGCATTGTCATTACCGAATTGGAACACCATAGCAATATAGTACCCTGGCAGATACTATGTCAAGAAATTGGAACACAATTAGAATATGTTGGAATTGATGAACACGGATTTTTAGATCTTGAACATATGATACAATTGATTTCTTCAAAAAAAGTAAAACTGGTTTCCCTTAGCCATATGTCAAACGTACTGGGGACCATTGTGCCAATTGAAGGGATTATCAAGGTAGCTCATGAACATGGCATACCAGTCATAGTGGATGGTGCACAATCTGTACCACATATGCCTATAAATGTTAAAAACATAGATTGTGATTTCTTGGTATTCTCCGCACACAAGATGTTAGGTCCCACTGGAGTGGGAGTCTTATACGCAAAAAAGGAATTTCTTGAGAAAATGAGACCATTTATGGGCGGTGGCGATATGATTAAGGAGGTCTTTAAATTTCACACAAATTACAATGAGGTCCCCTACAAATTTGAAGCAGGCACTCCAAATATTGCTGACGTTGTAGGATTTGGTGCAGCTATTGACTATCTAGAAAAAATTGGAATGGAAAACATCAGGAGACATGAAATAACTCTGACAGAATATGCACTAGAATCGATTCTGTCACTAAAGTATGTTACTGTATATGGCCCAAAAGATACCAAATACAGAGGAGGAGTGATTTCATTTAATATTGCAGATATCCACCCTCACGACCTCGCAACAATAATGAATGATCACGGAATTGCGATAAGATCTGGTCATCATTGTGCACAAGTATTAATGCAAAGACTTGACGTTCCAGCAACATCTAGAGCAAGCTTTTACATTTATAATACTAAGGAAGAAATAGATAAGTTCGTTAATGCTATTAAAGAGGCAGGGAGAATCTTCAAAATATGAGTGATGATATATACAGAGAGATCATATTAGATCACTATAGGAATCCAAGAAACAAGGGGAAATTGGAGAATGCAGATGTTACAGTTCATGATAGTAACCCTCTTTGTGGTGATGAAATAGATATTCATTTGAAGGTAGATGGCGGGGTGATCAAAGACGTAAAATTTGAAGGTAAAGGATGTGCAATTAGTCAGGCTAGTGCATCTATGTTAACAGAATTGGTCATTGGTAAGGATTTGAACGTAGTCAAGGATTTGAAAAAGGAAGACATTCTTGAAAATATTGGCTTGACGAACTTAGGGCCGGCAAGAATCAAATGTGCACTCCTTTCGCTGAAGGTACTAAAAGTAGGAATGGTGAAATATTATTCAGAAAATGATCCAAAATCAGCAGACCAAATTGAAAATGAATCTTCACTCTATTGACCAATGTTGTAACTAATGAGCAGTGCTATTCTGATTTATTTTCAATAATAGCTATGTCCAATTAGATGGCTAAGATTATTCGGTAATTATGATTGATACTTATTCGATCATTTCAATTCATAGCAATCTTAGTCGCATTCATGATGCTTACGGTTTTAGTCCATTTCCGGTATTTTTCGTCAATAGACGTTTTAGTCTTCAATGCATTTGGCAGTGTTAGTCCTGACCAATTTTTACTCTACTCTTTCGTAATCATTTCATCTTTTGGAGAGGTGATAAACCTGATTTTCCTGGCCATAGTTTTTACCATAATTAGAAGAACGAGAAAAATGGGAATGATATTGATGATAACAATCGTGACAATTGCGATACTGGTTTCTTATATGAAACCACTAGTTGCCCAGCCAAAACCACCTGAATCGCAAAGGATACCCGACCTTCCAGAGGGTTTTCAACTTGAAAGTGATAGTTTATTGATGGAGGCCCGCAATTTCTCCTACCCCTCAAATCACACAGCTATCATAACCGCATTTGCTTACATTGTCGCAACTATCTTGCGACTAAAAAGAAAAAAATATGCTTATCTTCTCTGGATACTGCCACCAATGCTAATGGTGTCAAATTTATTTCTAGGATTAAATTATGTGACTGATTTAATTGGAGGTTTACTACTAGGTTTAATTATTTCAATAACTATGAGCAACGTCTTAAAACTTGAAGTTCCGTTTGTGATGAATAAATTCAAAAATACGCGTCAGTAACCAAAATCCATTCCTTGCCTTATCTACAATTTTTCTGCCATTTTTGGATTCAACAGCAACCAGCCATAATTATGGGCATCGTGGATATATCTTATATCTCTCAAATTGGCAATCAACCTGTTTTTTTTCAGCGAAAGCATTATCTCAGCATATATGGCTGCACCCAATCTTTTTACATCATTCTCGGATTTCAAATGACGCGGTAGTAAAATTCTACAACTGAACTCTCCTAATTCGGACTTTTTATAATAATCAATAAATTCATCAATCATAGGCCTAATTTCAGAGACATCTGTTATTTTGTAGGTGAGCTTTGCAGGAAAATTCACCAGTTGAGTTGAGTTCATATTATATCTATTTTCCAGCAGAATAAATAAATCAATTGTACACTTCAAAACTTGTGATAGATATTTCGAGCGGATAAGGTTTAAGAATAGTTAATTAGACATTTTGAATGTAGTTGACAATATCTTCTAAAGTTGCCACTTCTAATAAATGGACAGAACTGGAACATAATGGTGTCGCCTTCCCAGCAGAACATGTTCAGCGTGGAATAAATATCAAAATTCTAGGAGAGATCCTTTTCTTAAATCGTGAACAAGAAGAACCCATTTATGCATGGGCAAAAAAGAAGGATACCCATTATGTAAAGGATCCTGTTTTTCAATCAAATTTTATTGCTGATTTCAGGAAATTACTTCCCGAACGATTTAGATCGATTCAAAAAATTGATGAAATTGACATGACCGAGGCATTTAATTTGGTTGATAAGGAATTAAAGATTAAGGAAGATGAAAAAATAAGAATAAAATCACTTCCAAGAGAAGAAAAAAGAAGAATTAGCCAGGAAAAAAAAATAGAAAAGGAAAAGCTGAAATCGATTTATGGAAAAGCAAAGATAGATGGAATCGAAGTTGACGTTGCCAATTGGCTTGTTGAACCTCCTGGAATATTCATGGGAAGGGGACTTCATCCATTAAGAGGAAGATGGAAGCCCAGAATTACTCCCAATGATGTAACACTCAATCTCGGGGAGAATGCATCTGTACCCGAAGGACCATGGAAGGCTATTGTTCATGATCATAATTCAACATGGTTGGCTTCATGGATAGAAAATCTAACTGGAAAGAGAAAGTACGTCTGGTTGCATGATTCATCGTACTTACGACAAGACAACGATAAGGCAAAATATGACATAGCAAAGAAACTAGAACATTACATTTTTGCTATTGAAAAGGAAATTATTAATCAGATGTTAAACTCTAAGGACACAACAAAAAGAAAGGTCGCCACGGTTTGCTATCTCATAAATAAATTGGCCATGAGAGTTGGTGATGAAAAAGACCCTGACGAAGCAGACACTATTGGTGCGTCAACTCTCAGAGTCGAACATCTCAAGTTTCCAAAAATTAATGACAAGGTTCTAATAGAATTTAATTTCCTCGGCAAAGATAGTGTTCCTTGGCAAAAGACGTTGGAAATATCCAGTCCTGATACAAAAGCGCTTTATGAGAATTTGCTGTTCTTCATGAAGGGAAAGGATCGAACTGAGGAAATATTTGAAGACATCACATCGTCTAAAGTAAATAAATTCCTCAGATCAATTGATAATGACAATCTCCCTAATTTGACTGCAAAGGTTTTTAGAACTTACATAGCTACTGCAGTAGTAAAGAAGCATCTATCTGCACCAAAATTGAAAATTAGTACGAATGAAAGTGAATTTAAGAAAGTATACTTAGCAAAAATTGCAAATCTTGAAGCCGCTGTAACTTGTAATCACAAAAAAGGAATAGACCCGAAGAATCCGGCAAGCAAAAAGGCATGGGAAAAATTTGAACAGTCATTAGCTAACAAAAAAGATAAAATCAAACAACTAAAACTTGAGTTGAAAGAGAAAAAATGGAAAACTGAGCTACAGAAATTAAAGAAGGAACAAAGAATTGAAAAGCTTGAATTCCAACTACGACTCCAGCAAGAAACTAAGGATTACAATCTCGGAACTTCATTAAGAAACTATATAGATCCACGCGTTTTCAAATCATGGTGCGAATACGTAGATTTGGATTGGACAAAAATTTATACAAGTACTCTTCAGAGAAAATTCAAATGGATCGAACAGTACTCAAAAAGTGATTTAAAAAAATATCTGAATATCAATAACACAACCTAACTAATCATATGAATACTAATCTCAAACTTCTTATGATTTGCGATTTATCTGGCCTGCAAGGATTATATCACGATCACAATAGTGGTTATTTGACAGTCGATAAGTCTTTCTCTTATTTGGGGTCGTTTTTATATTGAGATTGCTTGTGTTATTAATCGTTTTAATTGTATTTGTTTTCTTATCTGCCAGTATTTTTGATATAGGCTTTTCCCAGATTCAGTATCAAGTTAACTCTGTATTTATTGGTATTTTGTCGAATGGTGACTCAATCGTACAATACGATCTTCGTTTGAAAACTAATACTAGCGAAATTACATTACCGTTAGTTGGCGGCAACATCAACGACATTTTAGTGAGAAACTACTTATCAAAATATTTGGCATATACGTTCAATTCTGTAACTAATGAAATAAAGATTAATTCACAAAATGAATCACAGATAAGAATTACCTATCAAACGCCGGATCTTGTTAACAAACAGGAAAGAGAATGGAGTTTTCTTATAAATTCTGCTTTTCCATTTACAGTAAAATTACCCAATGATGCAGTAGTAACCAATTTAGGAGAACAGTCACCATCATTAATTAGAAAGTTAGGAGGACAGAATTTATTATCATTCGATAAAGGAAGAATTTCTATAGATTATGTTATTGGTTATGCAGGAACACGAGAACAAGCAATAATATCTATAAATTCAGCAGAATTGGATCTGGCAAAAGCAGAAAGTGAACACACAGGAATAAATCTAGGTGAAGTCAAGGACATTCTCCATAACGCAAAGACTGCATTAAATCAGAGTAATTTTATTGATGCAGAACGTCTCGCAAATAATGCCAGTGATTTATCAGGAATAATCACAGAGTCCTTTGAAATCTCCAAGGGTACGATGAGTAACGCTACTCGTAAAATAGAGGACTTGCAAGGCATGAATGTTGATACCTCACAAGCATCGGGGTTTGTTTTAAAATCAAATAATGAATTTTCCCAGGGAAATTACCCCAAGGCTCTAGAATATGCCACTCTAGCTTTGAATAGTCTAGAACCTCCAAGACAAGAACAATTATTTCTGAATTCAAGTTCTACATTATATTTACTGTTAATTCCACTGGCAGTATCAGTTGGATTTTTCATGATGCGAAAATACAGAAAAAAATTTAATCCACATATACAATCATCTTCAATCAAAATAGATCCTTTAAAATCCAATACTTCAACCAATAAGTTTAAAGAAAATAATTTTATCGAAAAACAATTCTCTATCAAAGAACAAACAGCTAACGAATCCTCTACAGACAATTCAGATCTACGCAACTTGGTTACTGATATTGTCAGACAAAAAGGAAATTTGAAACCAGAGGAGAGGGAGATACTATTTTATATTTCTGAAAAGGAGGGAGCAGCATTTGAAGGAGAAATTAGGAATAAATTCATACTGCCCAAAACGAGTTTGTGGAGACTAATAAAGAGACTTGAACGGGAAAACCTGATTGAAGTAACGAAGATAGGAGGACAGAATTTGATCAAACTTAAATTTCAGATATAAAATTGAATCAAACAATTATGGTTTGTCATAATATTTAAGAACAAGTTCAAGAGCAATTTCCCATCCCTTTGAACCTACAGCATTTATCTTTTGTAGACTACCCATTTGTAAATTTTCCCAATTACCATCAAATTTTTGGACTAACATGGGAATATCCACTAGGGTTAACATGGGTTCATCATTTCTACTATCACCAATCCCAAAGAAGATAACATTATTTGCATATTCTTTACGAAAAGCATCAATTAAAATATTTACACCTGTTCCCTTATCGTTACCGAGAGTAATATCAAAATATTGATTTCCTGGTATGATATTTAAGCCTTCTTTTTCAATAATTTTTGCGAAATCTGTAATTTTCATGTTATTTATCTGGACAATTGTTTCACTATATTTCCTATCCATCATCCTGCTAGCGTATTCTTGAGAGAGTTTAGTAATTTTCGAAAGTTCAGATACAGTAAGATCTGACACTCCTGTAAAGTCTATATCATATTTGTACTTAATCTTTCTTAAAAGGGATCTGATTTTAGTTGCGGGTCCGCCAGTTTCAATAATGTAATTATTTTGAGAAATCCTTGAATTAGCGATTTTGGTTTTTTTAAAATAATTTATTGGAATTATTGTAGCTCCCCCATTCTCTACGATATATGGTTCGTGTAAATACACTTCCGATTTGATTTTATTTTGCTCTAGTTCTGTTTTTGAAGAACAAAATATCAGATGGATACCATTTTGTAAAGTCATTCCTACCAATTCTTTCATTTTATTCATATTTGGAAAACGAGAATCTAGTAATGTTCCATCAATGTCGGTAAAGATAACCTTCTCCATAGTACATATTAGGCTTGTTAATTCCTTCTTTATAAATAGACGTAACCAGACAAGTAGTAGTTATACCCAAAATTCAATATTTTTGGATTTTGTGCCATTTTATACTTTCAAGTACAACAATGATTGCAAATTTGAAAAAAGGCATTTCACAAGAGTGTTATATTCAAGTTCAATTCAGGAAATCCTTTAGCCTTTAGCTCTAAATTTTCTCAATCAGGAATTTGCAGGACCAGAATTGATTTCTCGCCATTTCAGTATCCTGTAGATAACAACTAGTGCAATAGTCAAGAATGCAAATATCAAGTCTCTATAGAATGCAAGGGCCCCAAAAGATTGAAAGCCGGTTGCGTAAGTCTCAGCAACATAGGATAAAGAAATTATAATAGAAACAAAAAGAAAGTTCCTAGACAAATTCCTATACTTGAGTAAATTTTCATTTTGGTAGTTACTAACTCTATACATATCTTTTAGGGTATAAAGGAGAAAAATCAGAGGCGTAATGAATAAATAAACATCAGGAATCAAGTAACCCGCGTTTTCACTACTTCCTGCAATTATGATGTAATAGAACAGAAACAGTATTCCCAACTCAATTACAAATCCTCTCAATCCATACTTCTTTATGTCCTGAGATTTTTGCATATGGAAATAATATTCAATCCAACCTGATATTATGATAAAGTATCCATAAAAGAGAATCGTCGCATTCATGAGGTTCGCCGGTATCGAATAAAACGGAATAAAAATGGTCTTTGATGCATCCATACTTAATGCAATTACGATTGCATAAATTATGGTGATACCCAGCTTGAAGAATTCTGGATGCTCTAGACTTTTTTCCAAATTAGAAAATGCATTTCTGCACGCCGCTAATTAAATTTTCATGAAAGCGAGACTAGATAATATCGTCAAGTATATCGCAGCCGTTTTACTCAGAATAATTACCATTTAATAGTGATGTTTGGTTATCCATTTTTAATTGACATTAGAAGTTCTGATTTCGATATTTTATTCAAAACATATCTACTTACATCAATTCCATTTTCATAATTAATAGTCTTACCGGTATGAAGATAGCAAGTAATAATGTACTTCTCTAAGATTATACACCAAACAGCTCCTAAAATAAAGTCCTTCTTATTAACAATTCCGATTTCCTTGCCTAGCTGTTTATTTTGATCCTTGAACATATTTTCTATCATTGGTAGACATGAGATTACATTGTTTATTATTTTGTCCAATAGTGATTTAGTGAATTCATCCAAATTTGCCATATTAAGTCAATGATTTTGATTCCATTTTAAGATTTTCTATGTATGCTGATAAATGAATTGCAGAGAAATATGGAAGATCACTTTTAAAACTATCAAAATTAGATATAATATTATATTATTCTACAGTCTGTAATGTAGATATGCAAAATAGTAGGGGAAGATTGTATGTGGTAGGTGTTGGTCCAGGACATCATGATCATATGACCTTCAGGGCAAAACAAGTTATAGAAGAGAGCGAAATAATTGTAGGATATGAAACCTATGTTTCACTAATAGAAGATCTAATTCAGGGTAAAGAAGTTTATCGATATCCCATGACTCAAGAAGTTGATAGAGCCAATCAAGCTATCGAATTTGCTGAAAAGGGAAGAATAGTCTCATTGGTTTCATCAGGAGATCCTGGAATTTATGGGATGGTAGGCCTAATATATGAAATTCTTGCCGACAAGAAGTGGAAACATAATGACGGAATTTATGTTGAATGTGTTCCAGGCGTTTCGTCTTTAAACTCTTGTTCTGCATTAGTTGGCTCTCCTTTGATGACTGATTTTGCAGTAGTAAGCATGAGTGATCTACTTGTGCCATGGGAAATTATTGTCAAGAGAGTTGAGGCCGCTGCATTAGGGGACTATGTGACTGTAATCTACAATCCTGCTAGCAAAAAGAGGATTCATCAGCTTAGGGATACGAGAGACATTTTTCTCAAATATCGAAAACCAGAAACACCTGTTGCGATTGTCAAGGGTGCATTCCGCGAGACTCAGAAAATAGTAGTTACCACATTAGAGAACTTGCTCGATTACAATGATATGCTAGGGATGATTACAACTGTAATTGTCGGCAACTCGTCAACCTTTAATTACAATGGACTCATGATAAATCCGAGAGGATACAAATCCAAATATGAGCTTGTACCAGAGACGACAAAACAGTAAATTGACCTTAAAAGGAATTTATTACTGACCTTAATCCGTTGCAAGACTCAGTTAGATTAAATGCTTTGTCAATTTCATATAGTGAAAATCTATGAGTAATCAGCCTCTTTAAATCAATCTTTTGTTCATGCACCAACTCTATGGCCTTTTTCATTATCTTGGGAGTAGAACTAAAGCTTCCACTTAAGGCTATTTGATTATAATGAAGTAAGTTTGGATTAATTCGCAGAATTTTATTCTTGGATATTCCTGCGAATAAACTAACAATTGAATTTTTTCCTACTACTTTTAGGGCCAGGTCTATTGCTTCAAGATTGCTAGTAGCCACAATAACCAATTTTCCCCCTTTGCCGTATGTATAGTCCCATATTGCTTTTATTGATTCCTCCGGATGATTATTCAAAATTACAATATCTGCACCAATTGATTTTGCCTCTCTTAATCTTGATGGAATTTTGCCAACAACAATAGTCTTCGCACCATACAGTTTTGATATTTGCAGGTGGATTAATCCAATCGGGCCATCTCCGATAATTATGACAAATTCATCATTAATTGGAATATTGAAATTCAGGTGTGCGTTCAGACAGCAAGATAGAGGTTCTATGAGTGATGCTTCATCATCACTGATGTTATTTGTAATAGGAATGATACCATTAATTAGTACATTATTTTCAGGAATATTTATGTAGTCAGCAAATCCACCGTTAATACTTGATCCAATTTCGTTAAGGTTATTACAAGAATTAAAATAGCCTGCGCTGCAATGATGACAATTTAAACATGGTATTAGTGGAGAAACAATAACTTTGCTATCCTCAGGTATTATCTGGTTATTTGGTAAATTTAGTTTATTCAAGGTCCTTGCACTTATCTCATGTCCTAAAACAATTGGGGGTCGAACCTTTTTATGACCTTCTTTAAACACTCGAACGTCATATCCGCAAACTGCACATGATAAAGTCTTTAGTAATACATTACTATCCTTACCAGATATAGGTAAATCTTTAATTTCAAAATTCTTAGGTCCACTGAAAACTGCTGAATGATTTTTTTCTGGTAACATTATTTTTCAATTCATTGGTTTGATTAGTTCTGGAATTTAGCAATATTGTTTTTAAATAAGATCACCATTTCAAAGGTCATAAGATATTCAGATTCCTTCCTTTAATTTCTCTCCAAATGAGATGTACTTTCCATGATCTTCAATTCTAATATTAGTATCAACTCGAATGCGTAGTCCCACAGAACGGAATATTGCCAATAATTCGCCTCCTGATATGAGGGAATCTATTTCACCAGATTTGATCAATTCAACAATTCTCCTCACTATGATTCTTGTCTGAACTGGAAATTGTGAGTCCGCCAATCGGAGGACTTCATCCCCTCTATCATACAAGTATTTTAGGAGTATTTCTTTATCATCTATTTTTGTCATGTTCGTTTTTACCTCATCTTCCTTAATTTTTTCACTTAATGCTGCTTTCTCTTTCAACTGTTTCATTTTTCGTGCCTTAATTATTGCAAGTTCTGCATCCTCGTCTTGACTCATCCCTTAATCACCCCTATTGGAACTAAACGTGCAACCTTTGTTGCAATACCCAGAGAGTGTGATACTTCTACAACTGAATCCACGTCTTTGTATGCCTCCGGTGTCTCTTCAACCATTCCTTCCTTGCTAAGTGCTTTTATGTAGACTCCTTTTGACTCCAAATTCTTTCTTACGGTATCTGTAGTATAGTTTCGCCTAGCAGCAGATCTTGACATTGTTCTTCCGGCACCGTGCGCTGTGGATCCAAAACTTAATTCTAATGATTTTGAATTTCCGAGAAGTATCCAGCTTGCTGTGCCCATTGATCCTGGAATAAAAACTGGTTGACCAATATTGCGATATTTGTCTGGAATATGACTATGGCCGGCCGGAAAGGCCCTTGTCGCTCCCTTTCTATGTATCACTAAATCCCTTGTTCCTTCACCATCTATAGTGTGCCTTTCCACTTTAGCTATGTTATGTGAAACATCATATACTAACTTCATATCAACATCGCCTTCTGTCATTCCCATTACCTTTTCGAAGGTATTCCTTGTCCAGTATGTAATCATTTGTCTGTTCGACCATGCAAAATTCAATGCGGAATACATTGCTTTCCTGTAATTCTCGCCTTCTTCAGAGTTGTTAGGAACGCATGCTAACTCTCTATCTATAATTTTGATTCCTGATTCCCTTATTTTTTTTTCACAAATTTTCAAATAGTCACTGCAAACTTGGTGTCCAAATCCCCTGGAACCACAGTGTATCAAAATAGTAACTTGATCCTCTTCAATCCCCATTGCTCCTGCTGCTTTTTCGTTGAAAATTTTGTCTACTTTTTGTACCTCAAGAAAATGATTGCCTGAACCAAGTGTGCCTAATTGAGGCCCCCCTCTTTTGCGGGCAAGATCCGAGACATGTGCGGGATCCGCACCTTTCATACATCCATTTTCTTCACACACGTCAATATCGGATTCACGGCCATATCCTTTTTGAACGGTCCACTTCACTCCTTCTATAAGTAGCTCTTCTAGTTCTGATCCTGTGACCTTACTTGAGCTGGAACTGCCTACTCCAGCCGGAATTGTATGGAATAATTGATTTACAAGATCTTTGAGCTTTGGTCTTACTTCCTGTTCGCTCAAATTAGTTCGAATTAATCTGACACCACAGTTAATGTCATATCCGACACCTCCAGGACTTATCATACCTTCCTCCAAATCCATCCCTGCGACTCCACCCACTGGAAAACCATAACCTTCATGTCCATCGGGCAATACCACTACGTGTTTCACAACACCCCTTAATGTAGCTACATTTGCAGCCTGATCAATCGTTCTATCCAACGCCATTTTTGAAACTAGATTGTCATCTGCATAAATTGTAACTGGAACTAACATTCCCTTTGATTCATCTTTTTTAACTACATACTTGAAATCTCCATCATTTACTATTTCATGGTTTCCTTCTCGCGTTATCAGCCTTTTCATGTATCTAAGAATTTTAAATATACAGTCATTATATTCCTTTCAGTTTGTAAGCAAAAGTCAAATGTATTATTTGACATGATTCCAGATACATTACATCATCTGTTAAAAAAATCAGATTATTATTAATTGTTGTCAGCAAATGATACATCTCATTTTCAAATAGAACGCAAATTTTTCTGAAGTAATTAACCTCTATAGCATTAATAGGAAAATAGTCTTTGTGTTATTTTATAACAAAAAAAAGAAAAAAGAAGAATTTAATGACTAGCTGCACATCGTGGAATTTCCACCGTGTCGCCAGTCATGTTACTGCCTTTGGTATTTAGCATCCTAGCTGTGTTATTTCGCTTCCACCGTGGCCATTTTCTTAATTTCCATTTTCATCGTTTGCACCTTCTCCTGCTCCGTCTCCATCTTCAGTTTCAGTTTGATTTTCTCCTGCTCCCTCTCCACCTTCAGTTTCAGTTTCAGTTCCGTCAGCGGCATCTTCACCTGCTTCTGCTTCGGTTTGGTTTTCAGCGCCTTCAGCTGTTTCTGTAGCTTGTACTTCTGTGCATACTATGCCTTCACCTTTTGCTGGGACACATGTTCCTTCTGGATGATCAGTTGCAGTTGAGTTGTCTGCTGCTACTACTGCAAATGCACCACCTTTTACTACATCTGCCATTGCGTGGTCAACACCCACATAGACACCTGCTTCTGGGAATGTTGATTCAATTACTGATCCCGAACCTGGAGGAATCCACCATGTTTCGTCATTCATGTCCTGTGTTCCAAAGCCGTTGTTTGCTG